>JAYVTD010000089.1:0-10332 GCA_043774765.1 Rhizobacter sp.
CGGCAAGATCAAGCGCGGCGACACCGTGCTGCTCGAAGGGGTGGGCGGTGGTTTCACCTGGGGCGCGGTGCTGCTCGACCTTTGAGAAGCTGTGAACGAACCCTTCCAAGAAAAACAGCCGAGACAGAGCGATGACGCCATTCGCATTCGTATTTCCGGGCCAGGGCTCGCAGGCCGTGGGCATGCTCGACGCGTGGGGCGACCATGCCGCCGTGCGCCAGACGCTCGCCGAAGCGTCCGACGCGCTCGGTGAAGACATCGGCCGCTTGATCCATGCCGGCCCGAAAGAGCAACTCGATCTCACCACCAACACGCAGCCGGTGATGCTGACGGCAGGCATCGCCTGCTACCGCGCGTGGATGGCCGAGACCGGCCTGGCACCGAGCGTGGTGGCCGGGCACTCGCTGGGTGAATACAGTGCGCTCGTGGCCTCGGGCGCGTTGACACTTGCCGCCGCGCTGCCGCTGGTGCGCTTTCGCGCGCAGGCGATGCAAGACGCGGTGCCGGTCGGTGCGGGTGCGATGGCGGCGATCCTCGGGCTCGATCCGCAGGCCGTGCGTGACGGCTGCGCCGAAGTGGCGGCCGCGACCGGCGAGGTGGTGGATGCGGCGAACTTCAACGATCCGAAGCAGACCGTGATAGCCGGCTCGAAGGCCGGTGTCGACAAGGCCTGCGAAGTGTTGAAGGCCAAGGGCGCGAAGCGTGCTTTGCTGCTGGCCGTGTCCGCACCTTTCCATTCGAGCCTGATGAAGCCCGCGGCCGAACGCCTGCGCGGGCGCCTGGCAGAGACCACTCTGGTCACGCCCGCTATTCCGGTCGTCAACAACATCGACGTGATGGTCGAGACCGATGCCGCCGCGATCCGCGACGCGCTCTACCGCCAGGCTTTCGGTCCGGTGCGCTGGGTCGAGGTGGTGCAGGCGATTCGTGCCCGCGGCGTGAGCCACATCGTCGAGTGCGGGCCGGGCAGGGTGCTGGCCGGCATCGTCAAGCGCGTCGACGCCGAGGCCGTGTCCGGCGCACTGTTCGACCCGGCCTCGCTGGCCGACGTGAAGGGGCTGCTGGCATGAGCGAAGTACAGATGGCCGGGCAGGTCGCGCTCGTCACCGGCGCGTCGCGCGGCATTGGTCGCGCGATCGCGATGGCCCTGGCGCATCACGGCATGAAGGTCATCGGCACCGCCACCACCGATGCCGGCGCTGCAAGTATCACCGAGGCGCTCGCAGCGTTCGCCGGCAGCCGCGGCCTGTGCCTGAACGTCAATGACGTGGCCGGGGTCGATGCGGCGATCAATGCGATCGTCAAGGAACTCGGCGGCCTGCACGTGGTTGTCAACAACGCCGGCATCACGCGCGACACCTTGTCGATGCGCATGAAAGACGACGACTGGGACGCGGTGCTCGACACCAACCTGAAAGCTGTGTTCCGCGTCAGCCGCGCCGCGATCCGGCCGATGATGAAACAGCGCTACGGCCGCATCGTCAACATCACCTCGGTGGTGGGCGCGAGCGGCAACGCCGGCCAGGCCAACTACGCGGCAGCGAAAGCCGGTGTGGCGGGCATGACCCGTTCGCTGGCCCGCGAGCTCGGCAGCCGCGGCATCACGGTCAACTGCGTGGCGCCGGGTTTCATCGAAACCGACATGACCAAGGCGCTCACCGAAGCCCAGACCACGGCGCTGATGGCGCAGATCCCGCTCGGGCGGCTCGGCCATGGCGCCGACATCGCGCACGCGGTCGCGTTTCTCGCGTCGCCCCAGGCCGGCTACATCACCGGCACCGAACTGCACGTCAACGGTGGCATGTACATGAATTGACCGCGGTGGCGATGCCATCGTCACGCCGGGGTGTCCCGACCGGCGTGCGGCCTTCAGGCCGTAGAATCCCGGGCTGTTTCTGTAAACACTCCCGGAGGAGTCATGAGCGATATCGAAGCACGTGTCAAAAAAATCATTGCCGAGCAACTCGGCGTTCCTGAAGCCGACGTCGTGAATGACAAAGCCTTCGTCGCCGACCTCGGCGCCGACTCGCTCGACACCGTCGAGCTGGTGATGGCCCTCGAAGACGAATTCGGCATCGAGATTCCCGATGAAGAAGCCGAGAAGATCACGACTGTGCAACTGGCGATCGACTACGCCGTGAAGCACCAGAAGGCGGCCTGAGCCTTCGTCGGTCACAAGCGCATCAAGCGGAAGACAAGCCCATGACTCGACGCCGCGTTGTCGTGACTGGGCTCGGCCTCGTCAGCCCCGTGGGCACCACGGTGGCCGAGGGCTGGGCCAATGTATTGGCAGGCCGCTCCGGCATTGCCAACATCACGAGGTTCGATGCCTCGAACTTCGCCTGCAAGTTCGCGGGTGAAGTGAAGGGCTTCAAGGTCGAGGATTACTTCCCGGCCAAAGACGCCCGCCACATGGACACCTTCATCCATTTCGGGCTGGCCGCGTCGATCCAGGCCGTGCGTGACGCCGGCTTGGCGACCAACGCCGCGCTGAGCGAAGAGCAGGCCGAGCGCATCGGCGTGATGGTGGGCTCGGGCATCGGCGGCCTGCCGCTGATCGAAGCCACCCACGCCGAACTCGAGGCCCGCGGGCCTCGACGCATCACGCCGTTCTTCGTGCCGGCGTCGATCATCAACATGATCTCGGGCCACGTGTCGATCACATTCGGTTTCCAGGGCCCGAACATGGCGATCGTCACCGCCTGCACCACAGGGCTTCATTGCATCGGCGCGGCGGGCCGCCTGATCGAATACGGCGACGCCGACGTGATGATCGCCGGCGGCTCCGAAGCCACGGTGTCGCCGCTCGGTGTCGGTGGTTTCGCGGCGGCGCGCGCACTGTCCACTCGCAACGAAGACCCGCAGACCGCCTCGCGCCCGTGGGACAAGGACCGCGACGGCTTCGTGCTCGGCGAAGGTGCCGGTGTGCTGGTGCTCGAAGAGTACGAGCACGCCAAACGCCGCGGCGCGAAGATCTACACCGAACTCGTCGGTTTCGGCATGGGCGCCGATGCGTATCACATGACCGCGCCGAACGTGGACGGCCCGAAGCGTTCGATGAAAGCGGCGCTGCGCAACGCCGGCCTGAACGCCGACCAGGTGCAGTATCTGAACGCGCACGGCACGTCCACGCCGCTCGGTGACGTGAACGAGACCAACGCGATCAAGCTCGCGTTTGGTGCCCATGCCCACAAGCTGGTCGTGAATTCGACCAAGTCGATGACCGGCCACCTGCTGGGCGGCGCCGGTGGCATCGAATCGGTGTTCACGGCACTGGCCGTGCACCACCAAGTGTCGCCACCGACGATCAACATCTTCAACCAGGACCCGGAGTGCGACCTGGACTACTGCGCCAACAGCGCACGCGAGATGAAGATCGAATACGCCGTGAAGAACAACTTCGGCTTCGGTGGCACCAACGGCACCCTGGTCTTCAAACGAGTTTGACGCCTTCGCGTCAACGCGCCGATGCGCGCATCCCCGGCTTTTCAGGTCGTGCTCGACCGCTTCGGCGTGTGGCGCCTGGCCGTGCTCGCGGCAGCGCTGGCGGGCGTGATCGTGACGCTGGCGTGGCTGGCTTCATCGCAGCCATTGGTTTCTGTCGCGAGCCGCTGGTTGGCGGCCGTTGCCTCACTCGTTCTGCTGCTGTTCGGAGCCCGCGCGGCGCGTGTGGCTCCGGTGAGCTTGCGCTGGGACGGCCAGCTGTGGCACCTCGGCCCGCCCGAATCGGCGGGGCAAGAACCCGACAGCGGCGCGCTGCACGTGGCGCTCGACTTCGGGCCGTGGATGCTGCTGCGTTTCGAGCCCGCCGAATCGACCTGGCGCACCGGCTCGACCTGGCTCCCGGCGCAGCGGCGCGGCCTCGAGTCCCGTTGGCACGCCTTGCGCTGTGCGGTGTATTCACCCCGTCCCCAGCCCGACACCGACGCCGCGGCCGACTTCTGATGCCCGCGCCATGATGAACGGCCCAGACGCCGACGCCCCGCTGATCGCGCGCGTCAAAGAGGGCGACGTGAAAGCCTTCGAGATGCTCGTGGTCAAGTACCAGCGGCGCATCGAACGGCTGATCGGCCGCATGGTGCGCGACGTCGACCTGGTGCCCGACATCGCCCAGGAAACCTTCATTCGAGCCTACCGTGCGATCCCTCAGTTCCGCGGCGAGAGCGCTTTCTACACCTGGCTGTACCGAATTGCCGTCAACACCGCCAAGAAGTTCCTGATGGAACTCAAGCGCGACCCGCTGGTGACCGAGTCGGCCCGCGCCTCGCGTGACGACGACGACGACTCCTCGCGTGTCGAGAACGAGCTGAGCGATGGCGAAACGCCCGATGCAGTGCTGGCGAGCAAGCAAATTGCAGCCGCTGTGAACTTTGCCATCGAAGCGCTGTCCGACGATCTTCGGCAGGCCATCACACTGCGCGAGATCGAAGGCCTGACCTACGAAGAGATTGCCGAACTGATGAACTGCCCGATCGGCACCGTGCGCTCCCGGATCTTCCGGGCCCGCGAGGCGATTGCCTTGCGACTGCGCCCGTTGCTCGACACGCGCGACGGCGAACGATGGTGATGCCCGCGCCGCGGGTGTGGGTGTGGGTGTGGGTGTGTGCGTGCCTGACTGAACGATGTTTTTGATGGAGATGGACATGTTGCCTACTGATTCGGCAGACCGGGCGGCCCGGTTGGAGCAGCTCTCCGCGCTCGCTGACGGCGAACTCGGCGAGGCGGCGGCGGCGCAGGCCTGCGCGTCTTGGCGGGGCGACGCCGACACGCGAGCGTCGTGGCATGCGTTTCATCTGATCGGCGACGTGCTGCGCTCTGAAGACCTCGCTGCCGACCCGGCGCGTGACGCCGGTTTTCTCGCCGCGCTGCGCGTTCGCCTCGAAGCCGAGCCCGTGGTGCTGGCACCGCGGCCGCTGGAGTACAGCGCGCCCCGGGGCCAACCCGTGGCGCAGCTCGCCAATGGTGCGCGCAGCCCGCGCCGTTCGTGGATGGCCGCCTCGGTGGTGGCGGCCGGGTTCGTGGCGGTCGCCGGCGTGCTCGTCCTGACCCGCGGGCCGGCCGTGTCGGTACCCGATGCCACGCTGGCGCAGGGCGCGGCGGGGCCGAAGAATGTGAGTGCGTCTGCGCCCGCGACCGCATCGGCCGACCCGCAGGTTCTGGTCGCCAACGGCAAGCTGATTCGTGACGTGCGGCTCGACCGCTATCTCGCGGCCCACAAGCAGTTCGCCGGCACCTCGGCGCTCGGGGTGCCCTCGGGCTTCCTGCGCAGCGCCACGGCCGATGCGGCAGACCGCTGAGCCCTTTCTGAAAACCGCACCCATGCTGTTTCGTTCCCTGTCTGCACTGGCGCTGGTCGGTGCCGCGTGCATGTCTGCACCTTCGGTGCGGGCGCAGTCGGGTGGCGTCGATGCGCCTGCGCAGGCGCCCGAGGTGCGTGCCTGGCTGCTGCGTATTCACGAGGCGGCCAGCCGCCAGAATTTCCAGGGCACCTTCGTGGTGACCGGTGGCGGCGCGGTGTCGAGCGCGCGCATCGCCCACTACTGCGAAGGCAAGAATCAGTTCGAGCGCAGCGAGTCGCTCGACGGGCAGGCGCGCCATGTGTACCGGCACAACGACGTGGTGCACACGGTCTGGCCCGCGAGTCGCGTGGCGATGGTCGAGCAGCGCTCGTTGCCTGCCGCGTTCCCGGCATTGCTGCAGGCCGGCGACGACCGCATCGTCGACTTCTACGACGTGCACCCACAGGGCGCCGACCGGGTGGCCGGGCACGAAGCCAAGGTGCTGCTCGTCAAACCCAAGGACGGCTACCGCTACGGCTACCGCCTGTGGGCCGACCAGGCCAGCGGCCTGTTGTTGCGCGCCGACGTGCTCGGCGAACGCGGTGACGTGCTCGAGACCTCGGCGTTCTCCGAAGTGAGCATCGGCGTCAAGGCCCTGCCCGAGACTGTGCTGCAGCCGATGAAAAAGCTCGACGGCTACCGTGTGCTCCGGCCGGTGCTGACGCCCACGCGCCTCGAGGCCGAAGGTTGGTCCGTGCGCCAGCCGGCCCCCGGTTTTCGCCAGGTGAGCTGCGTGAAGCGCCCGATGGAAGGCGCCGGCATGGTTGAAAAAGACAGTGCCGAATACCAGGTGTTGCAGACCATCTATTCCGACGGGCTGACCTACGTGTCCTTGTTCATCGAACCCTTCAACCCGCAGCGCCATACACGGCCGATGCTCGCGTCGGTCGGCGCGACGCAAACGCTGATGCAGCAGCAGGGTGATTGGTGGATCACCGTGGTCGGTGACGTGCCGCCCGCTACGCTGCGCACGTTCGTCAAGGGGCTGGAGCGCAGAAAGTAGTTCGGCGCACGGCACCGCTTGGTTCTGAAATGCCTGGGAGTCCATGTTGATGCAAGTGCAATCTTTTCCGACGAGCGCGAGCAATGCGCCGACCTCGCTCCGGCACGCCCGTGCCTGGCTGAGTGCGCTGGCGCTGGGTGCGGCCGTGGGTGCTACGGCGCTGGCCGCAGTGCCGGTGCGCGCGCAGGGGCTGCCTGATTTCGCCGATCTGGTCGAAAAGGTCGGGCCGGCGGTTGTCGGCATCCGCACGACCGAGCGCGTGCGCTCCGGCCGCGCTGGCGCCGGGCCCGAGATCGACGAAGACATGCTCGAATTCTTCCGGCGCTTCGGCATTCCGACGCCGAACCGACCGTCGCCGCGGTCGCCGCAGCCTGGCAATGAAGGTGAGCCGACACAACGTGGTCTCGGCTCGGGCTTCGTGCTCAACGCCGACGGCTACGTGATGACCAATGCGCACGTGGTCGAAGGTGCCGATGAAGTTTTTGTCACGCTCAACGACAAGCGCGAGTTCAAGGCCAAGGTCATCGGTGCCGACAAACGCTCCGACGTGGCGCTGGTCAAGATTGAAGCGACGGGCCTGCCGACGGTGCGCATCGGCGACGTGAACCGCCTGAGGGTGGGCGAGTGGGTGATCGCGATCGGTTCGCCATTCGGCCTGGAGAACTCGGTCACGGCCGGCATCGTCAGCGCCAAGTCGCGTGACACCGGCGAGCTGTTGCCGCTGATCCAGACCGACGTGGCCATCAACCCCGGCAACTCCGGCGGACCGCTGATCAACATGCGCGGCGAAGTGGTTGGCATCAACTCGCAGATCTACAGCCGCTCGGGCGGCTACATGGGCATCTCGTTCGCGATCCCGATCGACGAAGCGGCGCGTGTTTCCGAGCAGCTGCGTGCCAGCGGCCGCGTGAGCCGCGGGCGCATCGGCGTGACGATCGGCGAAGTGACCAAGGAAATCGCCGAGTCGATCGGCCTGGGCAAACCGACCGGCGCGCTGGTGCGCAGCGTCGAGGCCGGCGGGCCGGCCGAGAAGGCGGGCGTCGAGGCCGGCGACATCATCACCAAGGTCGACGGCCGCTCGGTCGAGAAGTCGGCCGACTTGCCGCGCATCGTCTCCGGCGTGAAGCCGGGGAGCAAGGCGACGTTGCAAGTGTTTCGTCGTGGCGCTAACCGCGACTTGAGTGTGACCGTGGTCGAATTCGAAGCCGAGCGCAGCGCACGCACCACCGAGCGCGAGCCCACCAAGCCGACGCCTTCGGTCGGCTCGCTCGGTCTCGCGGTGGCCGATCTCACCGACGCGCAGAAGCGCGAGCTGAAGGTCAAGGGCGGTGTGCGGGTCGAGAGTGCCGAAGGCGCTGCAGCGCGGGCCGGCGTGCGCGAAGGTGACGTGGTTCTGTCGCTCGACAATACCGAGATCACGGGCGCGAAACAGTTCGAAGCGCTGGTGGCGAAACTCGACCGATCGAGAACGGTGACGTTGCTCGTGCGGCGTGGCGACGTCGTCAATTTCCTGATCGTTCGACCCGGGAAGTGAAAGGCGCCAGGTTGGCGTTGCGCAGCCAGTCGAGTTGACTCGATTGGCGGGTCTTTCCACCAAGTGAGATTCGGCGCGACTTTCTCTGGTAATTCCGGCGCGCCAAAACTAGGCCCAAAACCGCGCATCCAAGTTTGTTGTCACTCACATTTCAAAGCGTGGAAGATTGTTGGCCGAGCCCACTACAATCGAGGCTTAATCTGGCTTCTTTTGGCTCGTTTTTGAGATGAATCTGGCACCTGAAAACTATCCCCAAGCCATCCACAAGCAATTGTGGATAAGCTGTTGATACATTTTGCTGTTGGACGGCTGCAACGACGAGAAATCGAGCATTGGCGCGGTTTTCAGCCGGGCGCTTTTGACTACAATGAAAGTCCCAACAAGCAGTTGCCATACGTTTTGTTGGAAGGCGCGTCGTTCTTCGACGTGCCTTTTTTTTGCGTACGGCACGGCCCTTGGGGCCTTCAGATCGCTTCGCGATTGAGAGCCTCCCGCGCAACGGCTGCGCCGTTGTGGCTCCGTGCTGAGGCGCACACATAGAACATCGCAGCAAGCATGGACCACATCAGAAATTTTTCGATCATTGCCCACATCGACCACGGCAAGAGCACGCTCGCGGATCGGTTGATTCAGCGCTGCGGTGGCTTGAGCGACCGTGAGATGGAAGAGCAGGTGCTCGACTCGATGGACATCGAGCGCGAACGTGGGATCACGATCAAGGCGCAGACCGCGGCGCTCGAATACAAGGCGCGTGACGGCAAGACCTACAACCTGAACCTGATCGACACGCCGGGGCACGTCGACTTCTCGTATGAAGTGAGCCGCTCGCTGTCGGCCTGCGAAGGCGCGTTGCTGGTCGTCGATGCGAGCCAGGGTGTCGAAGCCCAGACCGTGGCCAACTGCTACACGGCGCTCGACCTCGGCGTCGAAGTGATTCCGGTGCTCAACAAGATGGACCTGCCGCAGGCCGACCCGGCGCGCGCCAAGGAAGAAATCGAGGACGTGATCGGCATCGACGCCGACAACGCCATTCCCTGCAGCGCCAAGACCGGCGAGGGCATCGACGACATCCTGGAAGCCGTGATCACCCGCATGCCGGCGCCGCGCGGCGTGGTTGAAGCGCCGCTGCGCGCGATGATCATCGACTCGTGGTTCGACAACTACGTCGGTGTCGTGATGCTCGTGCGCGTGGTCGACGGCAGCCTGCAAAAGGGCGAGCGCATCCGCCTGATGGCGAGCGATGCGGTCTACGGCGCCGAACAGCTCGGCGTGTTCACGCCCAAGACCGTGCCACGCGAGCGTCTGAACGCCGGCGAAGTGGGTTTCGTGATCGCCGGCATCAAGGAACTGCAGGCCGCCAAGGTCGGCGACACCATCACACTCGAGAAGAAGCTGCCCAACAACCTGGGCGCCGCCACCGAGGCATTGCCCGGCTTCAAGGAAATCCAGCCGCAGGTGTTCGCCGGCCTCTACCCAAGCGAAGCCAGCGAATACGAACAACTGCGCGATGCGCTCGAGAAGCTCAAGCTGAACGACTCGTCGCTGCGCTACGAGCCCGAGGTGAGTCAGGCGCTGGGTTTCGGCTTCCGCTGCGGCTTTCTCGGCCTGCTGCACATGGAGATCGTGCAGGAACGCCTGGAACGCGAGTTCGACCAGGACCTGATCACGACCGCGCCCTCGGTCGTCTACCAGGTCGAACTCGGCGACAAGACCGTGATCGAGATCGAAAACCCGTCGAAGTTGCCCGACCTGGGGCGCATCAGCGAAATCCGCGAGCCGATCGTCACGGTGCACTTGTACATGCCGCAAGAACACGTCGGCCCGGTGATGACGCTGGCCAACCTGAAACGTGGCAACCAGATCAACATGGCCTACCACGGCCGCCAGGTGCTGCTGACCTACGAGATGCCGCTCGCGGAGATCGTGCTCGACTTCTTCGACAAGCTCAAAAGCGTGTCGCGCGGCTACGCCTCGATGGACTACGAGTTCAAGGAATACCGGGCCGCAGACGTCGTGAAGGTCGACATCCTACTCAACGGCGACAAGGTCGACGCGCTCTCGATCATCGTGCACCGCAGCCAGAGCCAGTACCGCAGCCGCGCGGTCGTGGCCAAGATGCGCGAGCTGATTTCGCGCCAGCAGTACGACGTCGCGATCCAGGCCGCGATCGGGGCCAACATCATCGCGCGTGAGACAATCAAAGCGCTTCGCAAGAACGTCATCGCCAAGTGTTATGGCGGTGACGTGAGCCGCAAGCGCAAGCTGCTCGACAAACAAAAGGCCGGTAAAAAGCGCATGAAGCAGATCGGCACTGTCGAAGTGCCGCAAGAAGCTTTTCTGGCCATCCTCCAAGTGGACGACTGATGGGTTCTTTGACCGGTTTGCTCTATGGCTGCCTCGCGATCTTTCTCGGCGGCTGGTACTTCGGCAAATGGACGGGCAACTTCTCGCTGCTG
>JAYVTD010000090.1:0-6321 GCA_043774765.1 Rhizobacter sp.
TCGTGCTCCTGCGCCATCGCCTCGAAGCTGCGCCGGCCCTTCGGCGTGAGCCGCACGATCCAGGCGCGGCGGTCTTCGGGGCTGCCCTCGCGCACGACCACACCTTCGCGTTCCAGCTCGTCGGTCAGGCCCGTCACGTTGCCGCCGGTCACCATCAGGTAGCGCGACAGCACGCGCATCTTCAGCCCGTCCTTGTAGCGAAAGAGCTGGGCCATGTAGTCGAAGCGCGCCAGCGAAATATCGAAACGCTCGCGCAGGCGCTTGCGGATCTGCGCTTCGATCTGGGTGGTGCTGGCGAGCAGACGCAACCAAAGCTTGAGGGTGGCGTGGTCGCCACTGCTGGCGCGGTTTTCGTGGCCAAGCTCTTGCGCTTCGGTGAGCAGGGCGTGCGAGGCGTCGTCTCGTTTCACTTTGCCTAAACTCGCAACGCACGATTGGCCTGCTCGACCGCAGAACCCACAGCCCCCAAAGCCGCCGCCCGCTCCCGCTCAAGGTTGCGTTCGAGCTGCGACTTGGCGGCTCGATACTGCTTCGGCCAGGCCACTTCGGTGTAGCCGATCTTGGCCGACTCCATCAAGGTCCACGCGGGGTTCGCCAGATGCGGTCGCGCAATCGCACACAGGTCGGCGCGGCCTGCGGCAATGATGCTGTTGACGTGATCCGCTTCGGAGATTGCCCCGACCGCGATGGTCGCGATACCGGCTTCGTTGCGCACGCGGTCGGAAAATGGCGTCTGAAACATGCGGCCAAAAACCGGCTTCTCCTGTTTGCTGACCTGGCCCGAAGAACAGTCGATCAGGTCGGCGCCCGCAGCTTTGAAAGCCCGTGCGATCTGCACCGCGTCGTCGGGCGTGATGCCCCCCTCCACCCAGTCGTGTGCCGAGATGCGCACCGACATCGGCAGCTGTTCCGGCCACGCGGCGCGCACTGCGGCGAACACTTCGAGCGGATAACGCAGCCGGTTCGCGAGCGAACCACCGTACTCGTCGCTGCGCTGGTTGGTCAGCGGCGAGATGAACGACGACAGCAGGTAGCCGTGCGCGCAGTGCAGTTCCAGCCAGTCGAAGCCTGCTTCTGCGGCGTGGCGCGTGGCGCGCACGAAGTCGTCGCGCACACGGTCCATGTCGGCCCGCGTCATCGCGCGCGACCAGTCGCTCACGCCGTCGAGGTACTGCTGCGGTGAGGCGGAGAGCAGCGGCCAGTTGCCGGCCTCGAGCGGCTGGTCGGTGCCTTGCCACGCCACACGCGTCGAGCCCTTCGCGCCGGCGTGGCCCAGCTGCATCGCGATCTTCGCGTCGGAGTTTGCGTGCACGAAGTCGACGATGCGCTTCCAACCGTCGCGTTGCGCCTGGTTCCACAGGCCCGGGCAGCCCGGTGTGATGCGCGCCTCGGGCGACGTACAGGTCATCTCGGCCACAACGAGCCCCGCGCCACCCATGGCGCGCGCCCCCAGGTGCACTAAGTGGTAGTCGGCCGGCAAGCCGTCGACGCACGAGTACTGTGCCATCGGCGAGACGACGATGCGGTTCTTGAGCGTGACGCTGCGGGCGCTGAACGGGGTGAACATCGGCGGGACGGGGCCGTGCCCGGGGCCGCGCTTCACGCCGGCGTGGTCGGCGATCCAGTCTTCGTAATCTTCGACATAGGCCTTGTCGCGAAGCCGCAGGTTCTCGTGGCTGATGCGCTGGCTGCGTGTGAGCAGCGAGTAGGCGAACTGCTCGGGGGGCAGGTTCACATACCGGTCGACGTTTTCGAACCACTCGGTCGAATTGCGCGCCGCGTTCTGGATGCGCAGCACCTCGATGCTGCGCACGTCTTCGTAGTGCTTCAGCGCGCCGGCCAGATCGTTTGGTCTCTGGCCAATACAACGCGCCAGCTCGATCGCGTCTTCGAGCGCGAGCTTGGTGCCCGAGCCGATCGAGAAGTGCGCGGTGTGCGCCGCATCACCCATCAAGACCACCGGCGCGCGGCCGTTGTGGTGCACCCAGCGCTCGCACACCACGCGCGGAAAGCGGATCCACTGCGTCGAACCGCGCAAGTGAGCCGCATTCGACATCAAGGCGTAACCGTCGAGGTACTTGTCGAACAGGTTCTCGCAGTAGGCGATGCACGCTTCCTTGCTCATCTTGTCGAGCCCGGCCTTCAGCCACACGCTCTCGGGCGCTTCGATGATGAAGGTGGAGGTGGTGTCGTCGAAGCGGTAGGCATGGGCCTGGAACCAGCCGTATTCGGTTTCTTCGAACGCGAAGGTGAAGGCCTCGAACAGCTTGTGCGTGCCGAGCCAGACGAAGCGGCACAGGCGGGTGTCGACGTCTGGCACGTAGGTGGCGGCGTACTTGGCGCGGATGCGGCTGTTCAGCCCGTCGCAGGCGATGATGAGGTCGGCCTCGGGGTACTGCTCGTCGCCTTGCACGTCGGTCTCGAACACGAGCTTCACGCCGAGGTCTTCGCAGCGCTGCTGCAGGATGTTGAGCAGCCGCTTGCGGCCGATGCCGCAGAAGCCGTGCCCGCCCGAGCGCATCTTGTGGCCGCGGATGTGGACCTCGATGTCGTCCCAGTGGTTGAAGGCGCCGAGGATCTGCGCCGCCGAAACCGGGTCGGAAGCCTGCAGGTTGCCCAGCGTCTGGTCGGAGAACACCACGCCCCAGCCGAAGGTGTCGTAGGGCCGGTTGCGTTCGACCACCGTGATGCGGTGCGAAGCGTCTTGCAGCTTCATCAGCAGTGCAAAGTACAGGCCCGACGGGCCACCGCCGATGCAGACGATGTTCATGGAGACTCCGGGGCCGAGGGGCGGGGCCGCCACACAGCGGCTTCGACCTCGCAACAAGGTTAATCCTGAATAGTTGACCTGTAAAGCACTTTGCCGAAAGGCCAGGGCGCACCGCACGGGTGCTGACACAATGCCGGGCTGGTATGCATCGTGCTGGTCGCTGTTCGTCACGCTGCGCCGCCCCACCATGCTCCCCACCCGACTCCACCCCTTCCGACCGCGCCTGCTCGATTCGCTGCGAGGTTACGACCGCAGCCGCGCGCTGGCCGACGTCGGCGCCGGGCTCACGGTCGGCGTGGTCGCGCTGCCGCTGGCCATGGCGTTCGCGATCGCCAGCGGCGTCAAGCCCGAGCAGGGCATCATCACCGCGATCGTCGCCGGTTTCCTGGTCTCGGCGCTTGGCGGCTCCACGGTGCAGATCGGCGGGCCGGCCGGGGCCTTCATCGTGATCGTGTTCGGCATCGTCGAGCGTTACGGCCTGACCAACCTGTTGATCTCGACCGCGTTGTCGGGCGTGCTGCTGTTCGTGATGGGTGCGCTCAGGCTCGGCACGCTGGTGCGATACGTGCCGGTGCAGATCATCATCGGCTTCACCAACGGCATCGCGGTGCTGGTCGCGCTTTCGCAGCTCAAGGACCTGTTCGGCCTGACCACCGGCAAGACCTCGGCCGACTTCTTCGCCCAGCTCGGCGCACTGTTCAGCAACCTGCACAGCTTCAACCCGTATGCCTTCGCCATCGGCATCGCCTGTTTCGGCGGTTTGTTCCTGTGGCCGCGGCTGTTCGTGAAAGACACCGCCCTGCTGCCCTCGCGGCTGGCCGAAGGGCGGCTCGGCAAGCTCGCTTCGCACGTGCCCGGCCCGGTGGTGGCGCTGGTCACGATGACGGCCGCCACGGTGCTGCTGAACCTGCCGGTCGAGACCATCGGCAGCCGCTTCGGCGGCATTCCGCAAGGGCTGCCCTCGCTGGAGCTGCCGCCTTTCAGCTGGGAGAGTGCCAAGCAGCTGCTGATCCCCACGCTCACGCTCGCGCTGCTCGGCGCGGTCGAATCGCTGCTGTGTGCACGCGTGGCCGACCAGATCACGGCGTTCCCGAAACACGACCCGAACCAGGAGCTGATGGCCCAGGGCATCGCCAACATGGTGGTGCCGGTGTTCGGCGGCATCCCGGCCACCGGCACCATCGCCCGCACCGTGACCAACGTGCGCGCGGGTGCCACCAGCCCGGTCTCGGGCATGGTGCACGCGCTCACGCTGCTGCTGATCGTGCTGGTGGCGGCACCGCTTGCCTCGAGCGTTCCGCTGGCCGCGCTCGCCGGCATCCTGCTGTTCGTGGCCTGGAACATGGGCGAGTGGCGCCAGTTCTCGCGCTCGCAGCTGCGCCGCTTCACGCTCGGTTACCGCGTGATTCTGCTCGGCACCTTTTTCTTGACCGTCGTGTTCGACCTGATGGTCGCGGTGCAGCTCGGCATGGTCACGGCCTGCGTGTTCTTCATCTGGCGCATGGGCTCGCTGTTCCGTGCAGACGCCGAACCGGCGTCGGACGCGCCTGCGGGCGTGCACGTGGTCGAGCTGCACGGCGCACTGTTCTTCGGCGCGGTCGGCAAGATCGAGTCGCTGGCCGAGCAGATGCCCGCCGCCACCCGCGCGCTGGTCTTGCGCCTGGACCACGTGCTCTGGATCGACGCGTCCGGCGTCGATGCGCTGACGCAGCTGCACCGGCGCCTGCAGCGCGACGGCATCACGCTGTGGCTGTGCGAGCTCGAGCCCGACACGCTACAGGCCCTGCAGCGCACCGGCTTCGCGGCCCTGGTCGGCGACGCGCACATCGTCGCCGACCTGCCCAGTGCCCTCGCGGCAGCGGCGCCACTGGCATGAAAGTGCCCTGGCCCGCGCCGGCAGCGCAGGATGACGATGACGAGCACGTGCGCCCGTTCATCAACGAAACGCTCGATGCCCGCACCCTGTACTTCTCGGTCAGCGCGATCCAGAGCCGCATGCAACTCCAGCATGCCGACGCGCTCGATCTGGAATACACGCGCCTGATGATGGGCTTTCTGCTGTTCGACCCGGCACCGGCGCAGATCGCCTTGATCGGGCTGGGCGGCGGTTCGCTCGTCAAGTTCTGCCACCGCCATCTGCAGCGCTCGGCGCTCACCGTGGCCGAGATCAACCCGCACGTGGTGGCGCTGCGCGAGGCTTTCGAGGTGCCGCCCGACGACGCGCGCCTGCACGTGATCACGACCGACGGTGCGCACCTGGTGCGCGACACGCGCGCGCGCTTCGACGTGCTGCTGGTCGACGGCTTCGACACCGAAGGCCTGCCCAAGGCGCTGCGCTCGCAGCGTTTCTACGACAACTGCGCCGACGTGCTGCAGCCCGGCGGGCTGCTGGTCGTGAACCTGCACAACGACCGCTTGCATTGCGACACCTGGGTCGAACGCATCCGCCGCAGCTTCGCCGGATCGGTGCTGCTGGTGGACGACAGCGACGCCAGCAACCGAGTCGTGTTCGCGTGGAAAGGCGAACTCGGCCCGCCGCACACGGCCGCCACGATCGCACGCCGCGCCGGCATCAGCGCGGCCGCCTGCGAGCCGCTGCGGGCGGCATTCGCACGCATTCAGTCGGCCCTGGGCTTGCAGCTCGCCGCGCCGGTGCGCGTGGGCTGACTACCGTTCAGGCACCGGGCAGGCACAGCGCCTGGGCGATCGCCGCGCCAAGGCCATGCACCAGCGCGAACAGCGACGCGCCCGCGAGCAAACCACCTGCCAGCCGCACCGGCAACACCGATTCGCCGAGCGCCCGGCCGCGTGCGCCGTAACGCAGCCACAAACGCGGCGCGAGCCACAGGCTGAGCGACGAGGCGACGGCGAAGCCCGCCATCACGCTCGCGCCCTGCCACGGCCCGGAGGCGAGTGCGGCGACGATCAACGCCGACTGCAGCAGGCCGCAAGGCATCAGCGCCCAGCACAGACCGAGCAGGCCGGCGCGCTGCGTGGCCGGCATGCGTGCGAAGAAGCGCAGCGGCTGCGCCGTCGCGAGCGACGGGTTGGTCTGGCGCGTGGCCTGGGCCAGCCAGGCCGGCGCGCGCCCGGCCCACAGCAGCCAAAGCCCGAGCGCGATCGCGGCCACGTGCAGCATCGCCCACAGCGGGCGCAGCAGCGGCGCCGCGGCCTCGAAAGTGCGAACCCAGGACACGCTCATCGCCACCAGCGCGCCCGCCAACGCGTAGCTGGCGAGTCGGCCGAGCTGCAACGCGGCCAGCGAACGGTTGGCCTGCGCTGCGCCACCACGATGCGCGATGGCACCGTGGGCCGCGCCGCACATCGCAGCGCAGTGTGGGCCGCCGGCCAGGCCCATCAGCAAGGCAGAGACAATGAGCGCGGAATCCAAGCGCTCAGGCCCTAGATGACCCGGGAAAAGTGCTCTCGCGTGCGGTCGGCCTGCAGGTGGCGGTCGAACACCATCGCCACCGAGCGCACGAAATAACGGCCCAGTTCGGTCACTTCGATCGAGCCCGCGTCGAGCTTCACCAGCCCGTTCGACTCCAGGG
>JAYVTD010000091.1:0-4264 GCA_043774765.1 Rhizobacter sp.
GGCGCGGCGTGCGCTGGCGAGCATCGACCCGGAAATCGCTTCGGCGAAGATCGACCTCGCGGCGATCTTCACGAACGAGTTCGCGAGACGAGCCAACGCGAAGTACCCGAAAGGCTGACGCGCAGATGGCTTCCGTGCGTGCGCTCGAACTGATCGACGTCAGCTGCACCTTCGTTTCAAAAGACGACCCCAGCCAGCGCTACACGGCGGTTCGCGACGTGAACCTCGCGGTCGCTGCCGGCGAGTTCGTCTCGGTCGTCGGCCCGACCGGCTGCGGCAAGAGCACGCTGCTCAATGTCGGCGCCGGGCTGCTCGCGCCGAGTACGGGCGAGGTGCGCGTGTTCGGCGACAGGTTGGCAGGCATCAACACACGCGCCGGCTACATGTTCCAGTCGGAATCGCTGATGCCGTGGCGCACGGCGCTGCAGAACGTGATGGCGGGGCTGGAGTTTCGTGCCGTGCCCGATGCGCGCGCCCAGGCCGAAGAGTGGCTCAGGCGTGTCGGCCTCGGTGGCTTCGGCGACCGTTACCCGCACCAGCTCTCGGGCGGCATGCGCAAGCGCGTGAGCCTGGCGCAGACACTGGTGCTCGACCCCGACATCATCCTGATGGACGAGCCGTTCTCGGCACTCGACATCCAGACCCGGCAGCTGATGGAAAACGAAGTGCTGGCGCTCTGGGCCGCGAAGAAAAAGGCGGTGCTGTTCATCACCCACGATCTCAACGAAGCGATCGCGATGAGCGACCGCGTCGTGTGCCTCTCCGCCGGCCCGGCATCGTTTCCGATCGGCGAATTCACGATCGACCTGCCACGCCCGCGCGACGTGGCCGAGGTGCGCGTGACGCCGCGTTTCGTCGAGCTGCACCAGGCGATCTGGTCGGTGCTGCGAGAAGAAGTGTTGAAGGGCTACCAGCAGCAGCTGGCTGCTTGAGGCGGCACACACCATGTGGAAATTCATCAAACCCAACCACGCCAACCTGCGCGTCTGGCAGGTCGGCCTGCTGGTGACGATCTTCGTGCTCTGGCACGTGGCCACGAAGCCCGGGTTGATCCCGCCGATCGTGTTCGAGAACGATCTGCAGGCGGCGTTTTTCTTCGGCGAGCCGCTGAAGATCTTCTCGCGCATCTGGGCCTGGTTCTTCACCAACGCCGACATCTACCAGCACCTGTGGGTCACGCTGCTTGAGACCGTGCTGGCCTTCGGCATCGGCACCGTGCTCGGCCTGGGTTGCGGCCTGTGGCTGGCGCTGAGCCCGATGGCCGCAGCGATCGCCGACCCGTACATCAAGGCGCTCAACAGCATGCCGCGCGTGATCCTGGCGCCGATCTTCGCGGTGTGGTTCGGGCTGGGTATCGCCAGCAAGGTCGCGCTCGGCGTGACGCTGGTGTTCTTCATCGTCTTCTTCAACGTCTACCAGGGCGTGAAGGAAGTGAGCCCGGTGGTGCTCGCGAACGCGCGCATGCTCGGCGCTTCGCAGAAGCAGCTGCTGCGGCACGTGTACCTGCCGAGTGCCACGAGCTGGGTCTTCAGCTCGCTGCACACGAGCGTGGGCCTGGCCTTCGTGGGTGCGGTGGTCGGTGAATACCTCGGCTCGTCGCGCGGCGTGGGTTACCTGATCCTGCAGGCCGAAGGTGCGTTCGACATCAACACCGTGATGGCGGGCATTCTCGTGTTGACGGTGTTCGCGCTGATGCTCGACGGCGCCGTCGGTCGCATCGAAAAGCGCTTGATGAAGTGGCAGCCGCAGATGAGCGAAACCGAAAAACTCTGACGAAGAGAAGACGCATGGCCAAAGACTTCGACACCATGGAAGACAGCAACCGCTCTTCCAACCCCAACATCCACAGCGTCTCTGAGCCGGCGCGCCGGGTCTGGCTGAAGGGCGGCCTCGCAGCACTCGCCGGCAGTGCGCTGGCACCGCTGTTCGCAGGTTGTGCAACTCCCGCAGCCGGCGCCGGCCCGCTGCTCGGCTTCAAGGCCATAGCCACCAGCACGGCCGACACCCTCGTCGTGCCTGAAGCTTATGTCGCGACCACGATCGCGGCCTGGGGCGAACCGATCGGCGTGGCCGGCAACATGCCGGCCTGGCGCGAAGACGCAAGCGGCAGTGCCGCCGACCAGGCGCTGCAGATGGGCATGCACCACGACGGCATTCACTACTACGCACTGGCCGGCAGCAGCACACGCGGCCTGCTGACGATGAACCACGAATACGTGGACGATGGTCTGCTGCATGTGGGCGGCATGGCCCCCTGGACAGCCGAGAAGGTGAAGAAGGCGCAGGCCGCGCACGGCGTGTCGGTGATCGAGATCGAGCGCAAGGGCGAAGGCTGGGACATGGTGCGGCCTTCGAGCTACGCGCGCCGATTCACGGCCAACACGCCGTTTGCACTCGGTGGGCCGGCGGCTGGCCATTCGATGATGAAAACCGCGGCCGACCCCGCAGGCCGCACGGTGCTGGGCACGCTCAACAACTGCGCGAGTGGCAAGACGCCTTGGGGTACCTACCTGTCGGGCGAGGAGAACTTCGCACACTACTTCGCCATTGGCGACACCACGCCAGACGCACACCAGGAGCGCTGGGGCATGCGCAAGACCGCCTTCTACCGCTGGAACGAGCACGACGATCGTTTCGACGCGGCCAAACACCCGAACGAATTCAACCGCTTCGGCTGGGTCGTCGAGCTCGACCCGATGGACCCGAACAGCACCCCCGTCAAGCGCACCGCGCTCGGCCGCGCCGCGCACGAAGGCGCATGGGTCGCGGTCACCAAAGACGGGCGCGCAGTCGTGTACTCGGGCGAAGACGCGCGCTTCGAATACATCTACAAGTTCGTCAGCCGCGACCGCATCGCGCCGGCCGCGAGCGGCCTCACGCAAGCGCAGGCGAACCGCGAGTTGCTCGACCACGGCACGCTCTACGTCGCACGTTTCGACGCCGACGGCAGCGGCCGCTGGTTGCCGCTGGTGCACGGACAGGGGCCGCTGACGGCGGCGAACGGCTTTGCCGACCAGGGCGAGGTGCTGATCAAGACCCGCCAGGCGAGCGACGCGCTCGGCGCCACCAAGATGGACCGTCCCGAGTGGCTGGCCATCGACCAGCAGAGCGGCGAAGTGTTATGCACGCTCACCAACAACAGCTCGCGCGGCGCCAAAGACATGCCGGGTGTCGATGCGGCAAACCCGCGTGCCAACAACGTGATGGGCCAGATCATCCGCTGGAAAGAAGACAGCGACTTCGACGCGACCACCATGGGCTGGAGCCACCTGGTGCTGGCCGGCGACCCGTCAAACGCGCGGGCTGAAGCCAAGGGCAACATCAAGGGTGACCTCTTCGCCTGCCCCGACGGCCTGATGCTCGACGCGCGCGGCGTGTTGTGGATCCAGACCGACATGCACGCGTCGCAGATGTACCAGGGCGAGCTGGTGCGCATCGGCAACAACCAGATGCTGGCCTGCGACCGCAGCACCGGCGAGATCAGGCGCTTTCTCACCGGGCCGGTGAACTGCGAGATCACCGGCGCCACGCAAACGCCCGACGGCACGACGATGTTCATCAACATCCAGCACCCCGGCGAAACCCCGAGCGACCGCAGCGACCCGAAAGAGCCCGCCAAGTTCTCGAGCTGGCCCTATGGCGGCAGGCCACGCTCGGCGACGGTGGTGATCCGCCGCAAGGACGGTGGCGTGGTCGGTACCTAGACGCCCGCCGCTCCGGGCCATCGGATGGCCACTCTGCTGCAAGCACGTCGCGGGGCCTTGACGCGCGCGCACGTGCCGGCGGTCGGCCGCTTCCTACAGCGCGCAGCAGCGCCGACCGACAGACCGCGCTCGCAGCCCTGCCTAAGCTTGGCGACAGCCTGCAACCTCGTCGGAGACCACCATGAAGACACTCATCGTTTTGACGCTGGCACTGGCCGCTGCCACGACCGCGCGCGCCGCCGAACCCGATCTGGCGAAGACCCCGCTCGACGCGACCGCGGCGTCGGTGCTGCCGAAGCTGCAGAACGCCAACGGCATCGACTACATGAACGGCGGCGCCGGCACTGGAGCAGTCGACTACATGAAAGCGCGCGGCAACGAATTTCCGCTTCAAATCACGTTCAGCGGGCGCGGCGGCGAGTACGGCGTGGCCGAGAAGCTGGTGGTCTCGAGCGCCGGCCGCGAACTGATCTCGGTGCCCGATGCCGGCCCGCTCATGATGTTCAAGTTGCCGCCTGGCAACTACACCATGGAGGCGACCTTCAAGGGCTTTGTCGAAA
>JAYVTD010000092.1:0-3561 GCA_043774765.1 Rhizobacter sp.
CCCACCATCAGAACCGTCATCTTCCTCATCGCTGGCAAGCTCGACTTCCACGCGATCAACCCTCATGCCCGGCTACCCACTTGAAATTCAACAGAGCCACTTTTACCGTCACGTTTGGTTCAAACTTGCTTTCCTCTACGATCACCGACGGCACCGCGTATGCTGTGAGAGTCAAACATCAGCGCTCGTGTCCCGCCGAGCGCACCGACGCTGAGGGTCTGAAGGCCACTCCAATGAACCCGCAGACGGCCGAAGACGAACCGCTGCGCGCTGAGCTCTTCAGTGCCGAGCAGATGGTATTGCACGGTAAGCGCCTTGCCGCGCAGCACGTGTTGGGCAAGGCATCGTTGCCTGACCGATTGCTGTCCCGACTGGCATCGAACGAGCGGGTCCTGATCGATCTCGGCAAACGCCTCGCCGCGACGGCAGACGCGGACCGCCGCTTCACGCCGGCGGCGGAATGGCTGCTCGACAACTTCTATCTCATCGAAGAAGAAATCCGCACCGCGCGCAGGCATCTGCCGCGCGGCTACAGCCGTGAATTGCCGAAACTCGCACTGGAAACGGCCAATGGCATCGGCGCGGGGCTGCCGCGCGTCTATCACCTTGCGCTGCAGGCCATGGCCCATGGCGATGGACAGATTGGCCGTGGAACCTTGAGCCGCTTCATCGCGGCCTACCAGTCGGTGCAGCCGCTGCGCCTGGGCGAGCTGTGGGCCTGTCCGATCATGCTGCGGCTGGCCTTGATCGACAATCTGCGCCGCATCGCGGCCCGCGTGGCCATTGCGCACGCCCAACGCCAGACCGCCTGCCGCTGGGCCGATGCCATGCTTGACGTGGCGCATCACACGCCGAGCGACCTGATCTTGGTGATGGCCGACATGGCGCGTTCGGCTCCGCCACTGACCAACGCCTTTGTGGCCGAGTACGCGCGCCGGCTGCAAGGGCAAGGTGCCACGCTGGCGCTTCCATTGACGTGGATCGAACAGCGCCTGGCCGAGTCGGGTCAGACGATCGAACAGCTCGTGCATACGGAAGGCCAGCAGCAGGCCGCCAACCAAGTGTCCGTGAGCAACAGCATCGGCAGCCTGCGCCTCTTGGGCGCGATGGACTGGCGCGAGTTTGTCGAAACCCTGAGTAGTGTCGAGCAGACCCTGCGCGACGACCCGAGCGGCGTCTATGCGCAGATGGACTTCGGCACGCGCGACCTCTACCGTCACGGCATCGAGGCCGTTGCCCGACTCGGGCCCCACTCCGAAGCGGACGTGGCCCGCCAGACGGTGGCCTTGTGTGCCGCGGCTGCCGCGCACAGCGAGGCCGACCCGGCACCTGACACGCTGCACCACAGCCCGCAAGATGGTCGGCGCCAGCATGTGGGCTACTACCTGATCGGCGCGGGCCGCGTCGAGCTGGAGCACGCCTTGGGCGTGCAGGCGCCGCTGTGGCTCGCCTGGGCGCGCGCTGCACGTGCCCACGCGCTGCCTCTGTACGCCGGTGCAATTCTATTCGCGACCTTGGGGCTCGGCGCCGCGGCTTGGTTGTTCAGCGACGCGCCAATGCAGTGGCCCGGATGGGCGCAATTGGCATTCAGCCTCGTGCTGCTGCTCGCCACCAGCCAGCTCGCCGTCTCGCTCGTCAACTGGCTGGTGACCCTCTTCGTGGCCCCGCAGCCCTTACCGCGCATGAACTACGCGTTCGGCATCGCTTCCGAATCGCGCACGCTGGTGGTGGTGCCTACCATGCTGGGCAGTGTTGCCGGTGTGGAGGCGCTGGCCGACGCGCTCGAAGTGCGCTATCTGGCCAATCGCAATGCGCACCTGCATTTCGGCCTGCTCACCGATCTGCACGATGCGGCGGAAGAACACCTGCCCGAGGAGGACGCACTGGTCGAACTCGCCGCCACGCGCATCGCCGCGCTGAACGCCAAGTACGGCGTTTCGATCAACACGCTGGGCGGCGATAACTTCTTCCTGTTCCACCGGCCGCGACGCTGGAATGCGCGTGAACGCATCTGGATGGGACATGAGCGCAAACGCGGCAAGCTCGCCGACCTGAATGCACTGCTGCGCGGGCATGCCGGCGTGGGCGTCGGCGAGCGCTTTGCGTGCATCGTCGGTGACACGCGCGCGCTGTCGGCGGTGCGCTACGTGATCACACTGGACACCGACACGCAGTTGCCTCGCGACGCGGCGGCGCAGATCGTGGCCACGATGGCGCACCCCTTGAACCGGCCTCGCTTCGGCCGCGGTGCACGGGCCGGGGTCGTGATCGAGGGTTACGGCATCCTGCAGCCACGCGTGGCCGCGAGCCTCACGAGCGTCAACCGCTCCGGCTACGCGCGCCTGTATGGCGGCGAAGCCGGCATCGACCCCTACACGCGCGCCGTCTCCGACGTGTATCAGGATCTGTTCGGCGAGGGCTCCTTCATCGGCAAGGGCATCTACGACGTCGACGCCTTCGAGCGTGCGCTGGTCGATCGCCTGCCTGAAAACCGCATCTTGAGCCACGACCTTCTCGAAGGCTGTTACGCGCGCAGTGGCCTGCTGACCGAAGTGCAGCTGATCGAGGACGCGCCCCCACGCTACAGCGCCGACGTGGCGCGCCGCTACCGCTGGATTCGCGGCGACTGGCAGTTGCTGGGCTGGATGCGCAGCCACCTGTACGCGTTGCCGCAATCGCCGCCCAACCCGTTGTCGCCACTGTCGCGCGCCAAGATTGCAGACAACCTACGGCGCAGCCTCGTGCCTGCCGCACTGCTCCTGTTGTTGCTGGCGGGCTGGTGGCTGCTGCCCGCGCCGGGGCTTTGGACCGTGCTGGTCGTAGCCATCCTGGCGACGGTGCCGCTGGCAGCGCTCGTGGTGGCTTTGCTGCGGGTGCCCCTGCAGCGACTGCGCGCTGAAGAGCCCACCAACACCACCGCACCGCTGACTCAGCAGGCGCGGCAGTTGCTGCTGCAAATGCTGCACACGCTGGCCTGCCTGCCCTATGAGGCGGCCTACAGCCTGGGAGCGGTCACACTCACCCTGTGGCGCGTGCTGCTGTCGCGGCGCCGCCTGCTCGAATGGCGGCCGTCGTCCGAGGTGTCGGTCACCACCACGCCGGGCAGCCTGGCCGACTTGCTGCAGAGCACACGCACGATGGCGGTTGGCCCCATGCTTGCCATGGCCTGCGCCCTTGGCCTTTTGCTGCAGCGCCCGGCGGCACTCGCCGCAGCCGCACCGCTGCTGCTGCTGTGGGCGCTGTCGCCCCTCATCGTCTGGTGGACCGACCGCCCGCTCGAGCGCAGGCAAGCGGCGCTGATGCCCCAACAAACCGCCTTCCTGCGGCGGCTCGCGCGCCGCACATGGACCTTCTTCGACGCGTACGTCAGTGCCGAAGACCACCACCTCCCGCCCGACAACGTGCAGGAGCTGCCCGTGGCTCGCATTGCACACCGCACCTCGCCCACCAACATGGGCTTCGCGCTGCTGGCAGGGTTGGCCGCGCGCGACTTCGGCTACCTCGGTACGGGCGAGTTGCTCACGCGCCTGGACGCGGCGCTGACCACGATGGAGGCCCTGG
>JAYVTD010000093.1:0-4152 GCA_043774765.1 Rhizobacter sp.
GCTTCGTAGATGTAGTCGGGGATCGAGCGCAGCCCGGCCAGGCAGATCAGCATCACGTAGGGTGTCCACATCCAGGTGTCTACGATCACGATCGCCCAGGGCGCCAGGCGCACCGAGCCGAGCATCTCGAACGACGACGGCGGCACGCCGCTCAGGAAGGCCACCGCGTAGTTGAACAGGCCGATCTGCGGCTGGTACAGAAAGGCCCAGAAGTTGCCGACCACGGCGGGTGACAACATCATTGGCACCAGGATCACGGTGGTCCAGAAACCGTGGCCGCGGAACTTGCGGTCGATCAGGTAAGCGAGCGCGAAGCCGATCAGGGTCTGCAGCGCGATGGTCCAGAACAGGAAGTGCGCGGTGGCCTGCATCGCCTGCCAGATGTCGGGGTCGGTCAAGACCGACACGTAGTTGTCGATGCCCACACCGAGCACCGTGGCGTTGGGCCGGTTGGCGCGGAAGTTCGTGAACGACAGCCGCACCGTCCAGATCAGCGGAAAGATGTTGATGGCCAGCAGCAGCGCCATCGTCGGGCCGATGAACAGCCACGCGATCGCGCGGTCGGACAGCCCGCGCATGGTGGTGACCAGTGACGCGGGCGTCGCTTGGGCGGCGCGCGTGACGAGAGATGAAGAGTTCATACGGCGTCGATGTCGATGGGGGCTGCACCGTCAAGCGGCCGCCGCGGATCCGGCTTTGCCGGTCCGCTGGCGGCGCCCCCTTGAGGGGGAGCGCCGCAGGCGCTCCGGGGGTGGGTCATTTCGTCTTGCCGTCTTCCTTGAACACCTTCTTCCAGTCGGCCAGCAGCCCGTCGAGCGCTTCTTTCGCGGTGCCCTTGTCGGCCACCACGAAGTCATGGATGCGCTTCTGCTCGGCCAGCAGCAGCTGGGCATAACTTGGCTCGGCCCAGAAGTCGACCACCTGGTCCATCGCGTCGAGGAACTCGGCCGCGAACGGCGCGCTCTTCTTGAAGCCGGCGTCGTTGAGCACGCCCTTGTGGCACGAGTAACCACCGAGAGCCCACCACTTCTTCTGCACGTCGAGCGAGGCGAACCACTTGATGTAGGCGAGCGCCTCGTTGCGGTTCGGCGAGTACGCCACCACCGAGATGCCCTGGCCGCCGAGCTGCGAGCCCTTGCCCTTGTCGCTCGGGTTGACGAAGAAGCCGATCTTGTCGCCGCCGACGTTCGGGTCCTTGTAGAGACCCGGGAAGAACGCGAACCAGTTCATCATCATCGCGACTTGGCCCGACTTGAACGCGTCAAGGCCTTCGCCCATGTACGAGTTGGTCAGGCCGGGCGGTGTGCAGCACTTGTAGAGTGACTTGTAGAACTCCAGGCCCCTGATCGCGTCGGCGCTGTTCACGAAACCGTCCATCGCATACGGCTTCTTCGGGTCCTGGTACTTGAAGCCCATGGGGTAGAGCACGTTGCTCACGCCCATCGTGATGCCTTCGCTGCCACGCTCGGTGAAGAGGTAAGTGCCGTAGACCTTCTTGCCGTCGATCTGGCGGCCCGAGAAGAACTCGGCCACCTGCTTGAACTCGGTCCAGGTCTTCGGCGGGCCCAGATCGCGGTTGTGTTTCTTCTTGAACTCGGCCTGCAACTCGGGCTTGGAGAACCAGTCTTTGCGGTACGTCCAGCCGAGCGCGTCGCCCATCGCCGGCAGCGCCCAGTAGTTCGGCGTGCCCTTCGGCCACTCGGCATAACCCGTCACCGTGGCGGGTGCGAAGTCGCCGATCTTGATGCCTTCCTTGGCGAAGAAGTCGTTCAGCTTGACGTAGTGGCCGCTCTCGGCCGAGCCGCCGATCCACTGGCTGTCGCCGATGATCAGGTCGCAGAGTTTGCCCTTCGAGTTCAGCTCGTTGAGCATGCGGTCGGCGAAGTTCGGCCAGGGCACGAATTCGAACTTCATCTTCACGCCGCTCTTGGCCGTGAAGTCTTTCGACAACTCGACCAGCGCGTTCGCCGGGTCCCAGGCGGCCCAGCACAGCGTGATGGTCTTGTCTTGCGCGTGGGCCGCGGTGCTCGCCAGGCCGAGGACGCTCGCTGCGGCGAGGGCGAACACCCCCGGCAGCATCTTCGAGATCGATTTCATGAGGCTGTCTCCAACAGGTTTGGGGTTCAGGGGCATACCGGACTGCCGCTAGTGAAGGTTTTCGGCCGTCAGGATCTCGATGCGCGGCTGCACCACGTTGAGTGCTCCGCGAACGTTCTCGCACAGCGCGCGCAGCACACGCGCCGCCGTCAATACGCAGTAGTGGATGTCCTGGTGCAACACATAGGACAGTCTGTTCGCGCCGAGCAGGGCGCGGTGTTCTTCGGTGAAGTCGTGGGCCACCGCACTGGCGTGCGATGCGAGGCCGGCCGCGGCCAGCGCGCGCACGACACCGGCGCTGCCGGAGCCGACGTTGTAGATGCCGGCCACGCGCGCCAGGTCGGTGTCGGCCTGCAACCAGCGTTGCAGCGTCTCGCAGGCGCCGTCGTCGTCGGCCGGCAGGTCGGGAGTGCGTTGCAGACGCAACTTCGGGAAACGTTCCTCGATGACCTGAGCGAAGCCGATGCGCCGTTCGATCTCGGCCGACAGCCTTGTCGCCTGCGACGACAGCAGCAGCGTGTCGCGGCCCACTGCGTTCGCTGCGCGAGCCAGCAGCAGCCCGGCGGTGCGGCCGGCGGCCCGGTTGTCGGCGCCGACATACGTTTCACGCATCGAGCCGGCCACGTCGGAGAACAGCGTCACCACGTGCACGCCGGTGCGCACCAACTCGTTGATGGCGAGCTTGACCGGTGGCAGGTCGGGCGCGAGCAGTGCCACGCCGTCGCAATCGCTCACCTCTGCGAGTTCGGCCGCGAAGCGGGCCGGGTCGGTGGCGTCGAGGCGGTGCGTGACCTCGGTGATGTGGGCGTGCCGAAAGTCGCCGGCGGCCTGCGCGATCTGCCGCTCCACGAGACTGAGGAAAGGCGACTCGTCGGCCGGCAGCACGTAGGCGAAGCGGAAGTTCTCACCGCGCCGCGGCCGGCCCGGCTGCTGCGGTGCGCCGAGTTCGGCCACCACCTGCATCACACGCTGCAACGTCTCGGCGTTCACGCCGGGGCGGCGGTTCAGCGCCCGATCGACGGTGGCCGTGCCCACGCCGGCGAGGCGGGCGATGTCGGCGATGGTGGGGGGCGCGGCCATGGGATCAATCGGTTTGATGCGCTGAATTTAATAACATCAGTAATTAAATCAATCAGGGTTAAGCCGAAGTCAGGACGAGCCTGGTGCGCGGGTGCGCACAGGCCTGTCGGGTCGTGAAATTGCTCGGCCGGCTCGCTCGGGGCGTCGCGCCCCCGCTTCAGCCAGCGAAGACTTCAGAGCTCACTTGCCCCAGCCGTCCTTCAGCGCGGCGATCCGGTTCATCACCGGTTGGCCCGGTGCATGGTCCACTCGGTCGGCCACGAAATAGCCGTGGCGCTCGAACTGGAACTTCTCGTCGGGCCGGGCGTTCGCCAGCGACGGTTCGAGGTGACCGCGTGCGACTTTCTTGCTGTTCGGGTTCAGGCTGGCCTTGAAGTCACGGCCGCCCGCGTCGGGCTGCGCTTCGGTGAACAAGCGGTCGTACAGGCGCAATTCGACCGGCAGCGCATCGTGCACGCCGACCCAGGTGATCGTGCCCTTGATCTTCACCGCGTCGGCGCCGGGCGTGCCACTCTTGGTGTCGGGCACCACGCTCGCGAGCACGGCGATGACATTGCCATTCGCGTCTTTTTCGCAGCCCGTGCATTCGATCACCATGCCGTACTTGAGCCGCACCTTGTTGCCGGGAAAGAGGCGGAAGAAACCCTTGGCCGGTACCTCCGCGAAGTCGTCGCGTTCGATCCAGACTTCGTGGCCGAGGCTGAACTCGCGCAGCCCGAGTTCGGGCCGCTGCGGGTGGAACGGCGCCTGGCAGGGCTCGCGGAATTCGGCGCTGCCGAACAGCCCGGCCCAGTTGGTCAGCTTGAGCTTGACCGGGTCGAGCACGGCCATCGCACGGGCCGCCTTGCCTTCCAGGTCTTCGCGCAAGGCAATGTCCAGGCTCGCGTAGTCGGTCCAGCCGCCGGCCTTGCTCGTTCCCGCGCGTTCGCACATCAGGCGCACCGCTTCGGGCGTGTAGCCGCGCCGGCGCAGGCC
>JAYVTD010000094.1:0-3953 GCA_043774765.1 Rhizobacter sp.
CAATTGTTCGCGCCGCATCGTCAGCACGTTCGACGCGTACAAGGTGAAGCCCATTTGCACGAAGTCATCGGGCAGCTCGAAGGCTTCGCGCGCGTCGACACCGAAGGTCGTGTGGCTCGATTCGGCTTGACGGCGCCCGATCTCGGCCTCGAAACGGCGCAACCATTCGGCTGCGTCGCCAGCCTGCGGCGGGTGGTCGAAGAGCAGGAAGTTGCCCCACCAGTAGGTCGGGTTCGACGGCGTCCGCACGACGATGCAGTCGTCGCTTTCTATCAACTCGCCGTCGAAGCGCGCGAAATTCAAATCCGTGCGCCAGCCCAGGCTCAGCTCGGCCGGCGTTTTCATGTCAGCGCCGCACTGCCGCCCGAAGGCGCTGACGCGCCCTTCGGGGGCGGCGAACGCAGTGAGCCTGGGGCTGTCATGCCTAGGAGACCACGGCCTGCCCGTCGCGTCGCGGGTCGCTGGCGGCGACATAACCTTCTGCCGCCGGGTCGCCGAGGCGCCAGATGAACTGGCCGGCGCCGAAGTCCTGGTAACTGTCGTTGATGACCTCGACACGGTGGCCGCGTGCCACCAGCCCTTGCACGGTGGCCGGGTGCATCAAAGCTTCGACGTTGATCTCGAGCCCGGCGTTGAAGCGCCAGCGCGGGGCGTCGCACGCCGCCTGCGGCTGCTGTGCGTAGTTCAGCATGCGCACCAGCGTCTGCAGGTGGCCTTGCGGCTGCATGTTCGCACCCATCACGCCGAAGCTCATCACCGCTTCAGGCCCGCTGGCGCCGGGCTTGGTGAGGAACGCCGGGATGATCGTGTGGAACGGCCGCTTGTGCGGCGCCACCACGTTCGGGCTGGCCGCATCGAGGCTGAAGGCGTGGCCGCGGTTCTGCAATGACAGGCCATAGCCCGGCACCACCACACCCGAGCCGAAGCCCATGTAGTTGCTCTGGATGAAGCTGACCATCATGCCGGTCTCGTCGGCGGTGCTGAGGTAAATCGTGCCACCCTTGACGGGGTTGCCGGCGCCGAAGTCTTGCGCACGCTTCGGGTCGATCAGCTTCGCGCGCGACGCGAGATAGGCCGGATCCAGCATCTGATCGACGCTCACTTCCATGCTCGCCGGTTCCGCGACGAAACGGTACACGTCGGCGAACGCGAGTTTCATCGCCTCGATCTGCAGGTGCTGCGAGTCGGCGCCGTCGACCGGCATCGAAGCGATGTCGAAGGAGCGCAGGATGCCGAGCGCCATCAGCGCGGAAATGCCCTGCCCGTTGGGCGGGATCTCGTGCAAGGTGTGGCCGGCGTAGTCCATGCTGATCGGTGTGACCCACTCGGGCTTGTAGGCCGCGAAGTCTTCGACGCTGATCGCGCCGCCATGCTCGCGCGCATGCCGAGCCGAGGCCTCGGCGATCTCGCCGCCGTAGTAGGCCGCGCCCTTGCTCTGCGCGATCAAACGCAGCGTGCGCGCCGCGGCCGGCAGCCGGAACAGCTCGCCCACGTTCGGCGCGCGGCCGTGCGGCATGAAGGCCTCGCGGTACCCCGGCTGGTCTTGCAGCAGCGGCACGGCCGCGGCCCACTTCTGCTGGACGACCACCGGCACGGCGTAGCCGCGCTCGGCGATGTCGATGGCCGGCTCCAGCAGGTCGGCGAACGGCAGCTTGCCGAAGCGTTTGCTCATGCTGGCCCAGCCGGCCACGGCGCCGGGCACGGTCACGCTGTCCCAGCCGCGCACCGGCGGACTCGTTGCATCGGCGCCGTACTTGCGCTTGAAGTACTCGGGAGTCCAGGCCTGCGGTGCGTGACCCGAGGCGTTCAGGCCGTGCAGGGCCTGGCCGTCCCATAAAAGGCAGAACGCGTCGGAGCCGAGGCCGTTGCTGACCGGCTCGGTCAGCGTGATCACGGCGGCGGCGGCAATCGCCGCGTCGACCGCGTTGCCACCTTTGTGCAGCATGCGCATGCCGGCCTGCGCCGCGAGCGGGTGCGAAGTCGACACGACGTTGCGGCCGAACACGGGCAGGCGCTGGCTGGGGTAACCGGTGCTCCAGTCGAAGGATGGCGTCATCGTTGTGATCTCGAAATGCTGATGCGGTGGCGTGATGATCGCATCGGGCATGCGCTCACGCGCCGAAGCGCGGCGCTGGCCCGGGCTGCGCGCCGCCCCCGGGCGCCGGCGTCAGCGTGCCACGGGCGCGGTTGTGCGGGTGCGCCGCGGCCTCGGTGATCGACAGCACCGGAGCAAAGCAGGCGTCGCTGCCTTCGAAGAGCGCGTTCCAGTCCTCGCGCGTGCGGGTCAGAAAAAGTGCAGCAAACCGCGCTTTCAAGGCCGGCCACAAGGCGCTGTCGTACTGCGCGCGCGGGTCCACGTCGTGGAGTTCGAGCTTCTGCAGCAGCAGCGCGTAGAACTGCGGTTCGAGCGCCGCGAGGGTGATGAAACCGCCGCCCGCGCACACATACACGTCGTAGAACGGCGAGTCGTGGAACGCACTCGGCGATGCACCGCCGAGCCGGCCGCTGCCGTGCACCCAGTAGGCCAGGCCGCCGACCATTGCCGTCAGGTCGGTGATCGCGGCGTCGACGACCGTGCCCTGCCCGCTCAACCTTGCCCGCAGCACGCCGCAGACGATGCCATAGGCCAGGCCGAGCGCACCGACGCCATCGCCCGCCACCGTGGGCGGAAGGATCGGGCGTTCGCCCGGCCGCGCCGAGAGCGACAGCAGGCCGGTCAAGGCCACATAGTTCAGGTCGTGCCCGGCCGCATTCGCGAGCGGCCCGGTCTGGCCCCAGCCGGTCATGCGGCCGTAAACGAGCTTCGGGTTGCGCGCACGGCACACCTCGGGCCCGAGGCCCAGGCGCTCCATCACGCCAGGGCGATTGCCTTCGATCAGCGCGTCGGCGCCGGCCACCAAGTCGAGCGCGCACGACATGTCGGCAGCGTTCTTCAGGTCGAGCAGCACCAGCTGTTTGCCGTCACGCAGCGGCGTGCTGCCGGCACCGAGCTGGGCCGAGACCGCGTTCGCGGTCGGCCGCGCAATCAGCGTCACTTCGGCCCCGGCCTGCGCGAGCATGTGGCCGGCCAGCGGGCCCGGGCCGAGGCCCTCGAACTCGACGACCTTCAGGCCCTTCAGCGGCAACACCGTCATGCCGGTACCGGCGTGTAGCCGGCTTCGCGGATCACGCCGGCCAGCGCCGCGGCATCGGCCGCACCAGGCTCGATCTCTACCCGGTGGCGCGCGAGGTCGACGTGCACCTCGGCGCGGCCGTCGGCGGCTTTCACCGCTTCGGAGATGACCTTGACGCAGTGGCCGCAGGTCATGTCGTTGACTTCGAAGGCGATCATGTTCGTGTTCTCCTGCAGAGGTTCGGGGCCTTCAATGTGAAGCTTGCCAGCATCTCAAGGTCAAGGTGGCCGCACCCAAAACCTTGTGGCCTGCGCCGGATTCTGCCCCTTCACTTGACTCTCCCATGATGGGAAGCTCCAGGCTCCACAATCCATCCATGCCAGGGCCGGGCGTGGCGGCCCGCTGAGACAACGAACCAGGATCGCGCATGAACAGCGTCAACATCGGCCAGGCCGCGAAGTTGTCTGGCGTGTCGGCCAAGATGATCCGGCACTATGAAGAGGTCAGCCTGATTCCGGCAGCGAACCGTACCGATTCAGGCTACCGGCAGTACAGCGAAGCCGACGTGCACAGCCTGCGCTTCATTCGCCACGCCCGCGACCTCGGTTTTTCGATCGCGCAGATCGGCGAACTGGTGAGCCTGTGGCAGAACCGGCGCCGCTCCAGCAGCCGGGTCAAGGCGCTGGCGCTGGCGCACGTGGCCGAGCTCGAACGCAAGGTCGCGAGCCTGCAGGCGATGAAAGACACGCTGCAGCACTTGGCCACGTGTTGCCACGGCGACGACCGACCGGAGTGCCCGATCCTCGACCGGCTTGCCGACGACACGCCGCACTGAGCAGC
>JAYVTD010000095.1:0-12442 GCA_043774765.1 Rhizobacter sp.
GCATGGAACATCAGGTTGTCGAGCCGGTAGTCGCCGTGCACGACCGAGACCTGGCCTTCGTCGCGCGCGCTGGCCGGGATGTTCGCCGGCAGCCAGGCGATCAGCTGGTCCATCGCGTCGATCGGGTCGGTGATGGACGCCAGGTACTGCTTGGTCCAGCGGCCGATCGAACGCTCGAAGTAGTTGCCCGGCTTGCCGTAGCTGGCCAGGCCGGCCTTGTTCACGTCGACGTTGTGCAGCGCGGCGATCACGCGGTTCATCTCGTCGTAGTAGGCGGCGCGGTCGGCTTTGGCGATGTCGGGCAACGACTGGTCCCAGAACACACGCCCCTGCATGAACTCCATGACGTAGAACGCCCGGCCGATCACGCTTTCGTCTTCGCACAGCAGGTGCATCTTCGGCACCGGCACGTCGCTGCCGTGCAGCGCGCTCATGACCGTGAACTCGCGCTCGACCGCGTGGGCCGAAGGCAGCAGCTTGGCGGCCGGGCCGGGCTTGGAGCGCATCACGTAAGAGCGCTGCGGCGTGATCAGTTTGTAGGTCGGGTTCGACTGGCCGCCCTTGAACTGCTCGACCGTCAGCGGGCCGGCGAAGCCCTCGAGCCGGTTCAGCAGGTAAGCCTGAAGTGCGGCGGTATCGAACTGGTGCGATTCGGCGACGGGCTTGGTTCCGGCGTTGGCTTCCATGAGGCGGTCTCGGTCAGGTGTGGCGTTGGTTCAGGCGCAATCGGCGAAGACGGCCGGCGTCTCTAGCGGCTCGAAATCACCAGCAGTTTTTCTTTGGACAGCACTACCAGCCGCGTCGGTTCGATGCGCACCGCACCGTCGCGCTCGAAGCCTTTGAGCTCCTGGTTCACACGCTGGCGTGAAGCGCCGAGCAGCTGCGCCAGGTCTTCCTGGGCGAGCTGCAGGCCGATGCGGATTTCTTCGCCCTCGTTGATGCCGTAGCTGCGCGCCAACAGCAGGATCTGCTTGGCCAGGCGCGACGCGAGCGGGCGGGTGTTCAGGTCTTCGACGGCATCGAACATCAGGCGCAGCCGCCGGCAGTTCAGGCGCAGCAGCGCTTCGTACAACTCGGTGTGCTGCGCCAGCAGTTCCTTGAAGTCGGCCTTGCGAATCACCAGCAAGGTGGTCTCGCCATGGGCGTTGGAGTCGTGCGTGCGGGGCAGCCCGTCGAACAGCGAGATGTCGCCGAACCAGGTGCCGGGCTCCACATAGGTGAGCGTGATCTGCTTGCCCGACAGCGACACCGAGCTGACCCGCACGGCGCCCTTGGCCACGCCGCACCATTCGTCGGCGGGGGCGCCGCGGGCCGACATCATGGCCCCGTCTTTCAACCGGCGCACCATCGAGCGTGACAGGATGGCGTTGCGCAAGGGTTGAGAGAGTCGTGAAAACCAAGAGCCCGAATCAATGTTGGATTGTTCGGCAAGTGTAAGAACGGGGGTCGTCATGTTCAGTCGCTGATGTGACAGCATGATGCTGCTCCGCTGGCCTATTGTCCATGACATGCGACAGCCGATCGCAGCCCTGAAAACGCCTGTGCCCACGCACATGAAGGAGACCCGCATGAATGCCGCCGCCGCCCTGAAGATTCCGAGCCTGAAGAATGAGGTCAGCCCTGACGAATGGCAACTGCGTGTCGACCTCGCCGCCGCCTACCGGCTGGTCGCCATGTTCAAGTGGGACGACCTCGTGTTCACGCACATCAGCGCACGACTGCCCGGCAGCCACGACTCGTTCCTGATCAACCCCTACGGCCTGATGTTCGACGAGATCACCGCGTCGAGCCTGATCAAGATCGACGCCCGGGGCAACAAGCTCGACAACTCGCCGTACCCGGTGAACCCGGCCGGCTTCACGATCCACAGCGCCATTCATTCGGCGCGCCACGATTCGCAGTGCGTGATGCACACGCACACGCTCAACGGCATTGCGGTGTCGGCGCAGAAGGCCGGTGTGCTGCCGATCTCGCAGCAGTCGATCTTCGTGCTGTCGAGCCTGAGTTACCACGACTACGAAGGCGTGGCGCTGCGCGACGACGAGAAGCCCCGCCTGGTGGCCGACCTCGGGCCCGACAGCAACTACCTGATGCTGCGCAACCACGGCCTGCTCACGCTCGGCCGCACCATTCCCGACGCGTTTCTGGCGATGTACTTGTTCGAGACCGTCTGCACGATCCAGGTCCGCGCGATGGCTGGTGGCACCGAGCTCACGCAAGTCGCTCCAGGCATCATCGCCAGCGCGTCCGAGCAGGCCCGCGTGGGCACCCGCGGTGTCGGTGGCGGTGCGCTCACCTGGCCGGGCCTGCTGCGCCGGCTCGACCGCAGCGACCCGAGCTACGCGTCCTGATCGGCTCAGCGCTTCACTTGAAGCTGGGCGCGCGCTTGTCCACGAAGGCCTGCAGGCCTTCGGCGCCGTTGGCGTGGAACAGGTTGGCGATGAAGTGATCACGCTCGGCAGCGAGTTGTTGCGTCAGCGTTTGCGAGCCGGCCTGCTGCACCAGTTCCTTCGCGCTGGCGACCGCGTTCGGCGCCATCTCGGCCAGGCGCTGCGCGACCCGCAGCGATTCGCTGAACGCCTGCCCGCTGCCGGCGAGCCAGCCGACGAGGCCCCAGCCCTGCAACTGCTGTGCTGTGACGGGCTCGCCGAGCCACACGAGCTTTTGCACCAGCGCCCGCGGCAGCGCCTGAGACAGGCTCCAGGTGGCGCCACCGTCGGGTGACAGGCCGATGCGACCGTAAGACAGGATGAAGCGCGCGTCGTCGGCCGCGACGATCAGGTCGCAGGCCAGCGCCAGCGAAAACCCGGCACCCGCCGCTGCACCTTCGACACACGCGATCACCGGTTTCGGGCAGGCGCGCAGCGCTTCGACGAACTGATGCAGGTGCTCCAGCATCTGGTGCTGCACCGGTGGCCCGGCAGCACGGCGTTGCAGCAGGCCCTGCAGGTTGCCGCCGGCACAGAAGTGCGCGCCGTCGCCTCTCAGGATCACGCAGCTCACAACGCGATCGGCCTCGGCCACACCGAGCGCTTCGATGCCGGCGGCGATCGCCTGGTGCGACAGCGTGTTGCGCGTGGACGGGTCGCTGATCGTCAGCACCAGCACCGAACCGACACGTTCGGTCAGCATTTCCGAGGGCATGAATTTCCTTGATCGGCCTCGATGAGAACAGGAGCGGTGCGGGCGTGATGCGGTCACGCCGGCCCGGCCGGGGAATTGTGTCACGCGCGCCGTCGTTGCCGGGCGTAGAACGCCGCGTCGTGCAAGGTCTTCATGCTAGAGTCGCTCGGTCATTTTTGCGTCGAATCCACAACCCTGCATGCGAGCTTCCGCCACCGTTATTTCCCTCAGCCTCGCCGCGGCGCTTTGGGTTGCCGCAGCACCCGCCAAGGCCCTGGGTTTCGGTCGCATCGGCAACACCACTCAGCTCGGACAGCCGCTGAATTTCGCCGCGGCGATCCGCCTCGAGAACGACGAGACCCTGTCGCGCGAATGTGTGGCGGCCGAAGTGCTGGTCGGCGAGAGCCGGCTGCAGCCCGGGCAGGTCCGCGTGACGCTCGAGGCAGGCGCTGCCGCGAACGAGCGCCTGGTTCGCATCACCACGAGCACGCTGATCGACGAGCCGGTGGTGACCGTCAGCGTGTCGGTCGGCTGCACCTCGAAGGTCACGCGCAAGTTCGTTGCCTTCATCGACCCGCCGCTGATCAATGCGCCGCAAACCGCGGCCGCCGACAGCCCGATGATGGTGCCGCAGCGCGCCGATTCGCAGGTGGCGCCGCTGGTGTCCATCGTCGAAGGCGAAAAGGCACCGGTGGCCGCCCCGTCGCAGAGCACCGCATCGGCGGCACGCCCCGAGCGGCCCCGGCGCGAAGGCGCGGCGCCGCGCGCCACGCCACGCAGCCGGCCGGTGGTGATCGCACGTGCCGTGGCCGACACCGCCAGCGCGTCTGCGGCTTCAAAGACCGCGGCCACCAAAAAACCCGCTGCCAAACGCCTCGCTGCGCGGGCGCCGCGGCCTGCAGCATCGGGACCGCGGCTCGAACTCGAAGCGGCACCGGCCGTCGTGGCGCGAGCCGCATCGGCAGCCCCGGGTGTCGAATTGCCGATCGTGGTGGCGGCGGCAGCAGCTTCGGCGCCCGCCAGCGCCGCGTCGGCCGCCCCGATCGATGACGCGTCGGCCTTGCTGGCCCTGGAGCGCGAACGCATCCGTCTGCTCGAAGAAGGCCTGGCCCGCTTGCGCAGCGACTCGCAGACCACGCAGCAGGCCCTGCTGACGCTGCAGGCACGCCTGCTGGCGGCGGAGTCGGAGCGCTACTCGAATCCGCTGGTGTATGGGCTGGCGTGGTTGTCGGCGCTGCTGGCGCTGGCGGTCGGCGCGCTCTGGTGGCGCCAGTCGCGCGCACGTGGCGCGGCCCAGTGGTGGGCACCGCATGCGCCGGTCGCCGCGCCGGCGCCGGCCGCCCGAATCAGCGGACTCGATTTCGAGACAGCGCCGCTGACCACGATGTCGGGCGTGGCCCCGGCTTACGAAGTGTCGATGCTCGATTCGGGCGAGGTCTCGAAGCCGGCGCCCGACCTGCCGATGACCGTCCCGGCGGCCGCAGCGCTTCGGCCCGCACCCATGGTGGCCGAGCCGGCACGCGAGCTGTCGGTGGAAGAATTGATCGACCTCGAGCAGCAGGCCGAGTTCTTCGTCGTGCTCGGGCAGGACGAAGCGGCCATCGAACTGCTGATGAGCCACGTGCGAAATGACGGTGGCATCAGCCCGTTGCCATACCTCAAGCTGCTCGAAATCTACAAACGCCGTGGCGAGTCCGACGCCTACGAGCGCATCCGCGATCGTTTCAACCGGCGCTTCAACGCGTATGCGCCCGATTGGGCTTCCGACCTGCAGCAAGGCCTGTCGCTGGAAGCCTACCCCGAGACCGTGCAACGCCTGCAGGAGCTCTGGGGTGCACCGGCGAAGGCAATGGAAACGCTGGCCGCGGCGCTGTTCCGCCGCGACGCGTCAGACCAGACCTACGACCTGCCGGCCTACCGCGAACTGCTGTTCCTGTACGCGATCGCGCGCGACTTCCAGGAGCATGGCGTCACCGACCTCGGTCGCGACGTCGACCTGCTGCTGCCGATCCACGACGACACGCCGGCCGAGCCGATCGCACAGCCGGTGCACAGCACCGAGTTCCAGAACAGCGCCTTGATGACGCAGCCGCTCGACCTCGATGTGTCGATGGTGCGCGGTGATGGCAATGGCGACGCAGCGTTGCCAGCCCCCACGGGCCTGGAACGGCGCTCCGCTGAACGTGCTCCGGCGCGCGATTCCAACCTGATCGACTTCGATCTGGGTCTGGACCTCGCCCCGCAGGCTCGCACGCCGCCGGGCAGCCGCTGAACTTGGCGGCGCGGGCTACAGCCGCGCCAGGCGCTCGAGCGCGAGGTTCAGCGTTTCATCCTTCTTGGCGAAGCAAAACCGCGCCAGGCGCTGCTCGAACCCGCCCTGGTAGAAGGCCGACACCGGAATCGCCGCCACGCCCACTTCGGCCGTGAGCCAGCGGCAGAAGGCCTCTTCGCTCAGGTCGTTGATGGCGGAGTAGTCGACACACTGGAAATAGCTGCCGGCGCTCGGCAGCAGCTTGAAGCGGGTCTGCGCCAGGCCGGCCCGAAACAGGTCGCGCTTGCGCTGGTAATACGCCGGCAGCTCGAGGTGACGCGAGGCATCGGCCATGAAGCTGGCCAGACCGTATTGCATCGGCGTGTTCACCGTGAACACGTTGAACTGGTGCACCTTGCGGAATTCGGCCATCAATGCGGCGGGCGCGGCGGCGTAACCCACCTTCCAGCCGGTCACGTGGTAGGTCTTGCCGAAGCTCGAGACCACGACGCTGCGCTGGGCCAGCTCGGGGAAACGCGCCACGCTCTGGTGCAGCGCGCCGTCGTAGACCATGTGTTCGTAGACCTCGTCGGCGATGACGACGATGTCGGTGCCGCGCAGCAGTTCGGCCAGGCTGTTCATGTGCGCAGCCGACCAGACCGTGGCGCTCGGGTTGTGCGGCGTGTTGATGACGATGGCGCGGGTGCGTGGCGTGATCGCGGCCTTGATCAGCGCGAAGTCGGGCGCGAAGCTGCCGGGCTTGAGCGGCACGTGCACCGCCACGCCTCCGGCGAGTTCGATGTTCGGCTCGTAGCTGTCGTAGCACGGGTCGAGCACGATCACTTCGTCGCCCGGGTGCACGAGCGCCAGGATCGCAGTGATGATCGCCTGCGTGGCACCGGCCGTGACCGTGATCTCGGTGCCGGGGTCGTAGACGTGCCCATAGAGCGCAGCCACCTTGGCTGCGATGGCTTCGCGGAACAACGGCACGCCGGCCATCGGCGGGTACTGGTTCAGGCCGCTGCGCATGGCCGCGTTCACGGCATCGAGCAGCTCCGGCGCACAGTCGAAATCGGGGAAGCCCTGGCCAAGATTGACGGCGTTGTGCTGCTGCGCCAGCGCCGACATCACCGTGAAGATGGTCGTGCCCACGCGCGGCAGGCGGCTGGTGACCTCGGGGGTGTGGAAGGTGGTTGTCATGCGGTCGAGGGCGTTGGGTTCAAAGCTGGTAGTCCTGGGTGTCGCCGCTCATCGACTTGGCAATGAGGGCACGGCTCAGGCGGTCGGACATCATCTCGGCGAACGCGTAGACGAAGTTGCGCAGATAGGCGCCGCGCTTGAAGGCGATGCGGGTCACGTTCTGGCCGAACAGGTGGCCGACCGGGCGCGACACCAGATCGCCGCCCGGCGGGTCGTCGCGTACCGCGAGTTCTGAGACGATGCCCACACCCAGGCCGATGCGCACATAGGTCTTGATCACGTCGGCGTCGATCGCCTCAAGCACGATGTCGGGCTTGAGGCTGCGCGTGGCGAAGGCCGCATCGACACGGCTGCGGCCGCTGAACGACGGGTGGTACGAGACCAGCGGCAGCACCGCCAGGTCTTCGAGCGAAATGCGTTCGACCTGCGCCAGCGGGTGGTTGGCCGGCATCACTACCGCGTGGTGCCATTCGTAGCAGGGCAGGGTGACGAGTTCGTCGAACTGCGTCAACGACTCGGTCGCCAGGCCGATGTCGGCCACCTCGTCGATCACCATGCGCGCCACCTGGTCGGGCGCGCCCTGGTGCAGGCTGATATTGACCTTGGGAAAGCGCTTGCGCAGCTGCGCCACCGGGCCGGGCAGGAAGTAGCGCGCCTGGCTGTGGGTGGTGGCGATCGACAATGTGCCGGCATCCTGCTGCGAATACTCCTCGCCGATGCGCTTGAGGTTGCCCACTTCGCGCATGATCACCTCGATCGCCTTGAGCACCTGAACACCCGGCTCGGTGACCCGCCGCAGGCGCTTGCCGTGGCGCGCAAAGATGTCGATGCCAAGCTCGGCTTCGAGTTCGAGAATGGCTTTGGAGATGCCGGGCTGCGAGGTGAACAGGGCCTTCGCGGTTTCGGTCAGGTTGAGGTCGCGGCGCACCGCCTCCTGCACGAAGCGGAACTGGTGCAGGTTCATGTGGCGGGCGCCTCGTCGACAGCCAGCGCGAGTGCGGCCTGCGCCATCGCGTCGATCACGCTGTCCGCCTCGCCGATGGCGGTGCGCAGCTGCCACGTGACTTGCGGGTGCAGTGCGGCCAGCTCGGCCAGCAGCAGCGGCAGGTCCTTGCGCACATGGCCGCCGGCGCCGAGGAAGAGGGGCACCACGTCGACCCGGGCGCAGCCGGCCTGTGCCAGCGCATGCCCGGCGTCGACCAGGCCGGGCGCCATGAACTCGAGGTAGGCGAGCTGCACCAACAGCGCCGGCGCGCGCTCACGCACGCGGCGTGCCACCGCTTCGAAGGGCAGCGCCCAGCGCGGGTCGCGGGCGCCGTGGGCGAACAACATCAGGCCGCGTTGCATCGTCAGGGTCCTATCGGTAACGAACGAGCCAGCTGAACGCCGCCAGCGACATCAGCAGGTACAGCGCACTCGGGGTGGCGGCCACGATCCAGGGCGTCCAGTTGCGCAGCAGGCCGAGGTGGCCGGACACGTTGTTGAGCAGCACGAAGCTGATGCCCAGCATGATGCCGCCGAAAACCTTCAGGCTCACACCGCCGGCACGTGCGTGCAGGTAGGCGAAAGGCAGGGCCAGGCCCATCATCACGAGGCAGGCGAACGGGTAGAGCGCACGTTTCCAGAACTGGATCTGGTGGCTTTGCGCGGCCTGTTCGTTGTCGGCCAGGTGGCCGATGTAGCGGAACAGGTCGATGGTCGACATCGTGCTCACCGGAAGAACCGCCGCCGCCACCACGCCGGCCGACAGGCTGCTCGGCCAGTCGTAGCCGGCGAGCTTTTCCTCGGGCGCCTGGGCCTTGCCTTCGGCGTTGATCCAGCGCGTGATGTGCACGTCTTTCAGGGCCCAGGTCGAATTCGGCTCGACCTGGCCGCTGCCTGCGGCGATGCGCCGCAGCAGCCGGCCATCGGCATCGAACTCGAAGATGCGGATATTCTGCAGCACCGCTTTCGCGTTGGTCGACGCCACGTTGACCGAGTAGCTGCGCTCACCGAAGGGCGTGCTGGCGTGGTCTTTCAGCCAGGCCCCCGAGCGGCCGAGCCGCATGCCACCTTTGTAGTGCGCCTTCAGCAGGCTCGCCTGGCGCTCGCTCAGCGGTGCCACGTAGTCGCCGACCAGGTAGGTCAATACGCCGAACATCAGGCCCAGGCTCGCCAGCAGCGACAGCGCGCGGGCCGGGCCGAGCCCGCCGGTGCGCAGGATCGTGAACTCCGACGCCTGCGCCATGCGCGAGAGCGTGTAGATCGCGCCGATCAATACCGCGATCGGCGAGACCTCGTAGAAATGGCCCGGCAACAACAGCAGTGAATACAGCGCCGCGTGCACGCTGGTGTAGCCCGCGGTGCCCACGTCACCGAGCTCGTCGACAAAGTCGATGAAATACGACAGCGACAGAAAGGCCAACGCGACAAAAGCGACGGCCGAAACGATGTCGGCATAAAACAGCCGCCGGACTGTCCTCATGCGCTGGCCGCCGGCGCGCGCCCCCAGCCGAAGCGGCTGTTGTGGTTCTCGCGCCACCACAACAGCAACATCGCGATCAGGAACGCGCCGCCGTGCACCGCCACCAGCGCCGTGCCCATGCCGACCTTGCTGCTCGCCACCCAGGCTTGCGACAGGTTGATGACGTTGTAGTAGACGACGAAAGCCAGCAGCGCGAACAGCAGGTTCCAGTTGCTGGCGCGGCGCGGGTTCGAGGCCGACAGCCCGATGCCGAGAAGCAGCATGTTGGCAGCACCCAGCACCAGCCCGAGCCGCCACACCAGTTCGCCCTGGTGGCGCGGCGTGGGGTCTTGCACCAGCTCGATGCTGGGTCGGGCTTTCGGCGGCAGGTTGTCCATGCTGGAGAGCACTTTCTCGCCGGCCAGCACACGGTAACTCTCGAAGCGCGCCAGCGTCTTTTCATCGCTGCTCATGTTCTGCTCGTTGCGCTGGCCGCGTGTCAGCACCAGAAAGCGGTCGTCGCCCTCGAGTTCGATGCGGCCGCTGCGCGCCGACGTGACCGACTCGGAGCCAGCGAGCGATGAAAGGATGAACACGTTGCGCCCGGTGCGGCTGTCGGCCGCGTCGCGTTCGATGAAGAACACGCGGGTGCCATCGTTCGAGGTCTGGAACTGCCCCGGCGCTACGCGCGACAGGTCGGAGCGGCGCTCGAAGCGTTCTTTCAGCTCGGCGCTGCGCTGGTTCTGCCAGGGCCAGACGAACAAGGCCAGCAGCCCCACCACCAGCAAGACCGGCCAGCACACACGCAGCACCGGCCCGACAAAACGGTTGAGCCCCACGCCGCTGGCGAACCAGATGACCATCTCGCTGTCGCGGTACATGCGCGAGAGGGTCGCGACGACCGAGATGAACAGCGACAGCGCCAGCATCGTCGGCAAATGGCCGAGTGCCACGTAGCCCAGCAGCAGCACCACGTCCTGCGGTGCGACCTGGCCGCCGGCTGCCAGGCCGAGCGTGCGGATCAGCATCATCGTCAGCACGATGGTGAGAATCACCACCAGCGTGGCACCGAAGTTGCGCGCCAGGTCTCGGCGCAAAGTGGAATCGAATAACATCGTCAGCTTGTCTAATGGACTGTGGATTATGGACTTTCGTCATCAAATTCTCGGCGCCGACGCGCTGGCAGGCCTGACCTGCGACGCGCTCGTGCTCATCGTCACCGGCGACGCCGTCGACACCACGCTCGACGCGCCGCTCGGTGCTGCACTCAGCGACGCGCTCGCCCACGACGACCTCAAGCTCAAGGCCGGCAAGTGCATCTACCTGCACCGCCCGGCGGGCGTGCGCGCGCCGCGGGTCGTGTTCTCGGTGGCGGGGGCCAACACCGCCAAGTCCTTCAAGGCAGCCGTGGCGGTGGGCATTCAGCAGGTCAAGGCGACCGGCGCCAAACACGTGGCCGTGGGTCTGGCCGGCGCCGGCGAGCTCGGCGCAGCGCAGGCCGAAGCGCTGGTCGCGGCCGTGAGCGAGAGCGTCTACCTTTATCGCCACACCAAGCCGAGCGCACCTGCGTCGGCGGCGATCAACAAGGTGACGCTGTTGTGCAGCAAGGCCGACGCCAAGGTGGTGCAACAAGGCCTGGTGCGCGGCCAGGCGATCGCCGCCGGCGTGAACCTGGCACGCGAGTTCGCGAACCGGCCCGGCAACCATTGCACGCCGACGTTTCTGGCCGAACAGGCGAAGAAGCTCGGCAAGGAATACGGCCTGAAGGTCGACGTGCTCGACCGCAAGGCCTGCGAAAAGCTCGGCATGGGCTCGTTCCTGTCGGTCGCGCAGGGCTCGGACGAACCGCTGCGTTTCATCGTGGCGCGTTACGACGGTGCGCCGAAGTCGCAGGCGCCGGTCGTGCTGGTCGGCAAGGGCATCACCTTCGACACCGGCGGCATTTCGCTCAAGCCTGGCGCCGAGATGGACGAGATGAAGTTCGACATGGGCGGTGCGGCCAGCGTGCTCGGCACGCTGCGCGCCATCGCCGAACTCAAGCCGAAGCTGAACCTCGTGTGCGTCGTGCCGTCGTGCGACAACATGCCCAGCGGCAGCGCCGTCAAACCTGGCGACGTGGTCAAGAGCATGTCGGGCCAGACCATCGAGATCCTCAACACAGACGCCGAAGGGCGCTTGATCCTATGTGACGCGCTGACCTATGTTGAGCGCTTCAAACCGGCCGTCGTCGTCGACGTGGCCACACTCACCGGCGCGTGCGTGGTCGCCCTCGGCCACCACAACTCCGGCCTGTTCACCGCTGACGACAAGATCGCCGAGCAGATGTTGGCAGCGAGCAAGGCCGGCCTCGACCCGTGCTGGCGCATGCCGCTCGACGAAGAGTACGGTGAAGGCCTGAAGAGCAATTTCGCCGACATGGGCAACATCGGCGGGCGTGCGGCCGGGGCGAGCGTCGCGGCCCAGTTCCTGAGCCGCTTCACGGGCAAGTACCCGTGGGCGCACCTCGACATTGCCGGCACGGCCTGGAAGTCGGGCCCCGCCAAGGGCGCCACCGGCCGGCCGGTGAGCCTGCTCACGCACTTCGTGCTGGCGCAGCGCGATTGAACTGCCTGCCGGTATGACGGAGGTCATCTTCCATTTCAATGTGCCTGATCGCGCCGAGTACACCTGCCGCCTGTTGCGCAAGGCGACCCGCCAGGGTGCCCGAGTGGTGGTGACCGGGCCGGGCGAGGTGCTCGGTGGCCTCGACCGGGCGCTGTGGGCCTTCGACCCGCTGGAGTTCATTCCCCATGTGATGCTGCGTGCCAACCAGGCCGCTCCAACGCGTCTGCGCGAGACCCCAGTCTGGCTGCTCGAAGACTCATCGATTTCGGTACACCACGACGTGCTGCTCAACTTGGGGCACGAAGCACCTGCTGGTTTCGAGAGCTTTGCAAGGCTCATCGAGATCGTCACAACCGACGAAGAAGATCGAGTTGCAGCCCGCACCCGCTGGAAGCACTATGAAAGTCGCGGTTATACGATCTTGCGGCACGAGGTGAGTGCGTGAGCCAGTTCGGACCGCTGTCTCCGCAGACCGTGCCGACCCTCACCGAGGTCGTCGACTGGCCCGACCCGACCCAGGCGCCCGTGGGCAACAGCCCGCAGCCGATGGGCGGTTTCGACGAGTCGGTGGTGATGTCGTCCGCCATGGCGGCACCGGTCGCATCGGTGCTTTCCGAGGAGCAACTGAGCCAGCGTGTGCTCGCCGATCTGCAGCACCAGATCGACCTGATGATCGAAGTTCGCCTGCGCGAAGTCCTGACGCCCTTGTTGCAGCGCACCGCCGACAGCCTGGTGCGCGACGCCCGGGGCGAGCTGGCATCGACCTTGCGTGAGATCGTGGCCCGCGCCGTCGCTCAGGAAATGGCGCGTCATCGCGGTCG
>JAYVTD010000096.1:0-2266 GCA_043774765.1 Rhizobacter sp.
GCCGTGCAGGCCGAGGCGCTGGGTGTGAAAGGCGAGCGTCTCGATGTGGCGCGACATCGGGTCGTCGCTTTCGTCGCAATGCATGTCGACGCGCAGGCCGCGTTCGGCCGCGAGTTCGCAAAGAATGCGCACCGACTCGGCGCCCTGCTCAGAAGTGCGCTCGAAGTGCGGAATGCCGCCGACCACGTCGACGCCCATGTCGAGCGAGCGTTTCAGGTTGACGAGCGCGGTAGGCGAACGCAACAACCCGTCTTGCGGGAACGCGACGAGCTGCAGGTCGAGGTAGGGCTTCACGCGCTCTTTCACGTGCAGCAACGCCTCGACCGCGAGCATCCGGTCGTCGCACACATCCACATGGCTGCGGATCGCGAGCAGGCCCTTCGCCACGGCCCAGTCGCAGTACTGCAAGGCACGTTCGATGAGCGCTTCCTGCGTCAGATGCGGTTTCAGCTCGCCCCACAGCGCGATGCCTTCGAGCAGCGTGCCGCTCTGGTTCACGCGCGGCAGGCCGTAGCTCAGCGTCGCGTCCATGTGGAAGTGCGCATCGACGAAAGGCGGGCTCAGCAGCAGGCCGTCGGCTTCGATCACCGGCACGCCTTCGGGCGGCGGCAGGTTCGGGCCGACAGCGGTGATGCGGTCGGCCTCGACCAGCACGTCGATGCCGGTGCGGCCGTCGGGCAAGGTGGCGTTGCGGATCAGCATGCTCATGTCGAAGCCTGGAATGGGAACGAAGCCGATTGATGACCTCGCAGGTCATCGCCACGGCGTGGCATCAGCGCGAGCATACGTTCAACACCCCCAAGGAGCACCAAGATGAGCAGCGAATACCTTCCCCTCGCCGTCGGCCACATGATCGGTCTCGGCGCCATCGGCTCGTGCCTGGGCGTGGGCCTGCTCGGCTCGAAGTACCTGGAGGCTTCGGCCCGCCAGCCGGAGCTGATGGAGCCGCTGCAGAACAAGGTCTTCCTGCTGGTCGGCGTGCTCGACGGCGCGTTCATCATCGCCACCGGCATCGGGCTGTGGTTCGCCACCGCGAACCCGTTCGGCCAGTGAAGAATGGCGGGCAGCTTCACGCCCGCTCGCCTTTCCGATACGGCTTCATCAGCGCCTGCGGATAAGCGGCACGGCGAGCCACCAGCACCAGCGCGATGATCGACAGCAGGTAGGGCAGCATCAGGTAGACCTGATACGGCACCGCGAAGCCGAACAAACCGGTGCCCGATTGCTGCAACCGCAACTGCAGCGCGTCGAACAGCGCGAACAGCACAGCGCCGAGCAGCGCCTTGCCCGGCCGCCACGACGCGAACACCACCAGCGCCACGCAAACCCAGCCGCGGCCGTTGACCATGTTGAAGTAGAACGCGTTGAAGGCCGCGAGCGTGAGGAAGGACCCCGCCACGCCCATCAGCGCCGAGCCCGCCATGATGGCGGTGATGCGCAGGCGGGCCACGTCGATGCCCTGCCCTTCGGCCGCCGCCGGGTTCTCGCCGACCATGCGCAGCGCGAGGCCGAGCGGCGTGCGGTAGAGCACGTAGCCGATCAGCGGCACGAGCACCAGCGCCAGCAGCGTCAGCGGCGTTTGCGCCGAGAGAATAGGAATCGGTAGCCAGGCCATCTCGGCGAAAGGCTGAATCGTCGGCGGGCTCTCGACCTTCGGGAAACTCACGCGGTAGGCGTAACTCGCCACACTGGTCGCGAACAGCGTCAGCCCCAAGCCCGAGACGTGTTGCGACAAGGACAGCGTGACCGTCAGCACGCCGTGCAACAGCCCGAACAAGGCGCCGACGAGTGCAGCGACCAACACGCCGAGCCACAGGCCGCCGCCCTGATAAACCGTGAGCCAGCCGGCGAACGCACCAGCGACCATGATGCCTTCGATGCCCAGGTTCAGCACCCCGGCCCGCTCGCACAGCAGCACGCCGAGCGTGCCCAGGATCAGCGGCGTGGCGATGCGCAACACCGCGACCCAGAACGGCAGGCTGAACAGCAGGTCGACCGTTTCAGCGAGCAAGGCGTGGCCCCCGGAACACGAAGCGGTACTGTGCCGACATCGTCGCGACCAGCATGCTGAGCAACGAGACTGCGACGATCACGTCGGCAATGTAGGTTGGCACGTTGACGGCGCGGCTCATGCTGTCGGCACCCACCAGAATGCCGGCAACGAACACCGATGCGGCCACCACGCCAAGCGGGTTCAGCGCCGCCAGCATCGCGATCACGATGCCGCTGTAGCCGTAGCCGGGCGACATGTCGAGCGTGAGGTAGC
>JAYVTD010000097.1:0-3214 GCA_043774765.1 Rhizobacter sp.
GGCGAAAAGAAGGCTGCCATGTGCATCGGCTGCCACAGCATCCCCGGTTACCAGGCCAGCTTCCCCGAAATCTACAAGGTGCCGATGATCGCGGGGCAAGGTGCCAAGTACATCGTCTCGTCGCTCACCGCCTACCGCAAGGGCGACCGCAAGCACCCGACCATGCGCTCGATCGCCGCCTCGCTGACCGACCAGGACATGGCCGATCTGGCCGCGTATTACGAGCAGCAAGCCAAGGACGGCGCGCCGGTGGCCGCCACCGCGGCGCCAGCGCCGTCACCGGCGGTGGCCGAGCTGCTGAAGAAGGGCAACTGCGCTTCCTGCCACGGCGAGAACTTCAGCAAACCGATCGACCCGAGCTACCCGAAGCTCGCCGGTCAGCATGCCGACTACCTGTACCAGGCGCTGAAGGCCTACCAGACCGACAAGAACCCGCAGGTCGGTCGCAACAACGCGATCATGATGGGCATGGCCAGGCCTTTCACGCACGCCGAGCTGAAGCTCGTGACCGCCTACATTGCCACGCTGCCGACCGAGTTGAAGACGGTGCCGCAATCACGCTTTCGCTGAGTCAAGGCACCAAATAACGAAGGCCGCTGCGATCCAGCGGCCTTCGTTGTTTTTGCGGGCCTCTTGGGCTCAACTCTCGGGCCGGGGGGTCGATAAGAAGGCTGCACCGCTTCTCGATGCCCGCCCATGCTCAAGAAAATCGCCATCACAGACCTGCGCCTGGGCATGCACCTGCATGAACTGTGCGGGCCTTGGCTCGACCATCCTTTCTGGCGAGTCAAGTTCCTGCTGACCGACCCGGCCGACATCGCCAAGCTGCTTGCCAGCGGCATCAAAGAGTGCTGGATCGACAACGCCAAGGGGCACGACGTGGCGACGCCGACCCGAGTGGAAGTAGCGGCGGCAGAAACCGCGGCTGCACCGGAATCGGCAGCCGAAGCGCCACCATTTTCGGCCGCGCCCAGCGCGATGAAAGAAGAGCTCGCCCGCGCTGCGCTGCTCGTCAAGAAGTCGCGCGCCGCCGTGCTGTCGCTGTTCAGCGAGGCCCGCATGGGCAAGGCGATGAACACCGAGCAGTGTGCCGAGCTCGTCGGCGAGATCACCGAATCGGTCTGGCGCAACCCGGGCGCGCTGGTCAGTCTGGCGCGGCTGAAGACGCACGACGACTATTCCTACATGCACTCGGTGGCGGTGTGCGCGCTGATGGTGTCGCTGGCGCGCCAGCTCGGCCAGAGCGAAACCGAGGCGCGCGAAGCCGGCATGGCCGGGCTGCTGCACGACATGGGCAAGGCGCTGATGCCGATCGAGGTGCTGAACAAACCCGGCAAGCTGACCGCTGCCGAATACGACCTGATCAAGACCCACCCCGAGCGCGGCCACGAACTGCTGCTCGGTGGCAGCGCCAGTGCCACGGCGCTCGACGTCTGCCTTCACCACCACGAGCGACCCGACGGCAAAGGCTACCCGCACGGCCTGAGTGGCGCCGCGTTGTCGCTGCAGGCCCGCATGGGCGGGGTGTGCGACGTGTACGACGCCATCACGTCGAATCGCCCCTACAAGGCCGGCTGGGACCCGGGCGAGTCGATCGCCCGCATGGCCGAGTGGACCCAACAAGGCCAGTTCGACCCGCTGATCGTGCATGCCTTCGTTTCCAGCCTCGGCATCTACCCCACCGGCTCGCTGGTGCGGCTGCAGTCGGGGCGCCTGGCCGTGGTGGTTGAACAGAACCCGGGCGCACTTGCTTCTCCGCAAGTGAAAGTGTTCTTCTCGACCAAGGCGCAAATGCCGGTGCCACCCGAGCTGGTGGACCTGAACCACCCGGGCTGCAACGAGCGCATCACCGGGCGCGAGTCGAACGTGGTGTGGAAGTTCAAGCACCTCGACGAGCTCTGGGCCGGTGCCGAGGTGCTCGACAAGGCACGCCGCTCCGACTCGCAAAAACCCTGAAACCCGGGCAGCGCACCGGCTCCGGTCTGGCCCTTAAACTGCGGCCACAAACCACTCTCCGGAGCCAGAAATGAAGCTGATGTTTTCTGCCGCGCTGCTCGCGGCGCTGAGCCTGGGCACGGCCCAGGCGCAAACGCTGCGATGGGCCTCGCAAGGCGACGCCCAGACCATGGACCCGCATTCGCAGAACGAGTCGATGACGAACTCGATGAACGGCCAGGTCTACGAAGCCCTGGTCAACTACGACAAGAAGCTCGGCATGGACGCGATCCTCGCGGCCAGCTGGCAGATGGTCGGCCCCACGCTGTGGCGTTTCAAGCTGCGCCCGAACGTGAAGTTCGCCGACGGCGCGCCGTTCACGGCCGACGACGTGGTGTTCTCGGTGCTGCGCGCGCGTGAGGGCACGTCCGACATCAAGGTCTACGCCAACGCGGTCGGCGAGCCGAAGAAGGTCGACGCGCTCACGGTCGAGTTCACGCTGAAAGACTTCAACCCGGTGTTCCTGGAGCACCTGTCCACGATCCAGATCATGAACAAGGCCTGGTGCGAGAAGAACAAGGCGGTGAAGCCGATCGACTTCAAGAACAAGGAAGAGGGTTTCGCTTCGCTCAACTCGAACGGCACCGGCCCGTTCATGCTGGTCTCACGTGCGCCCGACACCAAGACCGTCTACAAGCGCAACCCGAACTGGTGGGGCAAGTTCGAGGGCAACGTGCAGGACGTGGTCTACACGCCGATCAAGAACGACGCCACTCGCACCGCCGCGCTCGTCTCGGGCGAGATCGACTTCGTGCTCGACCCGGCGCCGACCGATGTCGACAAGCTGCGCAACACCAGCGGCGTGAAGGTGATCGACGGGCCCGAGAACCGCATCGTCTTCATCGGCATGGACCAAAAGAGCGACGAGCTGGCCTACAGCAGCGTGAAGGGCAAGAACCCGTTCAAGGACTTGCGGGTTCGCCAGGCGCTCTACGACTCGATCGACATCGACACGCTCAAGACCCGGCTGATGCGCAACCAGGCCTACCCGACCGGCGGCATCACGCCGTCGCCGCTGGCCGCCTTCAACGACCCCGAGATCGAAAAGCGCCGTCCCTTCAACCTGGAAGGCGCAAAGAAGCTGATGGCCGACGCCGGTTATGCCGACGGTTTCGAAGTGACGCTCGACTGCCCGAACAACCGCTACATCAACGACGAGAAGATCTGCCTCGCGCTGGCCGCGATGTGGGCCAAGCTCAACGTGAAGGTGCGTGTCAAC
>JAYVTD010000098.1:0-3375 GCA_043774765.1 Rhizobacter sp.
GGCCACAAGGTGGCGTTCCGCTACAGCGTGCCGGCCGCCAACCCCGACTACCTGCGCATGAAGATGGCGGCCGACAGCGGCCCGCTCGGCACCCGCGACTACCAGCTCGCGGTCGAGGCCACGCCGCTCGACGCGAAGCGCAGTTTCATCCACCTCTCGTACTCGTATTCCTACGGCATCGCGGCACGCATTGCGCTGCAGGGTTATCTCTCGACACTGGGGCGTGACAAGGTCGGCTTCAGCGTCACCGGCCAGGGTGACAGCGGCCAACCCGTGTACGTGGGCGGCCTGCGCGGCGTGGCCGAGCGCAATACGATGCGCTACTACCTGGCCGTCGAGGCCTATCTCGGCGCGCTGGCCACCGCGCCGGCCGAACAGCTGGAGAAGCGCCTTCGCGACTGGTTCGCCGCCACCGAACAGCACCCGCGGCAACTGCACGAGATGGAGCGCGACGACTACCTCGTGATGAAGCGCCGCGAAGTGCTGCGCCAGCAGACGCTGGCCGAGGGTGCGCCCGCGAAACTCCACTGAATCGACGTTGGGCCGGGAGCCACCGTGCCCGGCCTGCGTTGTCAGCTCGCGACCTTGAACACCTGGCGCAGGTAGGCCAGGAAGGTCTCGTCATCGCACAGCAGCTTGCCCGGGCTGTCGGACAGTTTGGCCACCGGCTGGCGGTTGGCGTGGGTCAGCTTCATCACGATGTGCAAGGTGCGCAGGCCCATGTCGTTGGTGAGGTTGGTGCCGATGCCGAAGCCGGTTTGCGTGCGGTCGGCGAAGTGGCGGTAGAGCGCGATCGACTTGTCGAAGTCCAGCCCGTCGGAGAACACCAGGCGTTTGGTGTGCGCGTCGATGCGCAGTTTTTCGTAGTGCGCCAGGGCCTTTTCACCCCAGATCACCGGGTCGCCGGAATCGTGGCGCAGGCCGTCGAAGAGCTTGGCGAAATAGAGGTCGAAGTCGCCGAGAAACGCGTCCATGCCGACCACGTCGGTCAACGCGGTGCCGAGGTCGCCACGGTATTCCTGCACCCAGTCTTCGAGCGCGGCGCGCTGGAAGTCACGCAGCCGCACGCCCAGAGTCTGATAGGTCTGCAGGTACTCGTGCGCCATCGTGCCGATCGGCACGAGGTCGAGGTCGCGGGCGTAGAGCACGTTGGAGCAGCCCTTGAAAAACTGTGGCACCTCGCGCTTGAAGGTGGCCACGACCTCACGCTGCCAGTCGCCCGAAAAACGCCGGCGCACGCCGAAGTCGAAAAACTCGAACGGGTGGCGGCGCTTCGGCTCTTTCTCGAACTCGCGCAACCGGGCGATCTTGGCGAGCAGACGCTTGCGCCCTTCCTGCAGCGCCGGGGCCTGCTCGAAGCGGCGAAAGTACAGCTCGTTGACGATCGCCAGCACGTAGATCTCGAACGCCATCACGTGCACCTGCGGGCCGTTCGCCACGATCTCGAGCTTGCCGCCCACCACGCTGGCGCTGATGAACTCGCGCTGGAAGTGGAAGATGCGCAGGAAGTCGACGAAGTCGGAGCGCATGAAGCGCAGGCCGCCGAGGTAGGCCAGGTCTTCGGGGCCGAAGCTCAGGCGGCACAGGTGATCGAGTTGCTGGTTCACCTCGGCCAGCAAATCGGCCAGCGGGTAGGCCGGCTCGTTGCGGCACACGAAGGTGTATTCGGCCTGCGTCTGCGGGTGGCGGTGCAGCATGGTCTGCCACATCGTGAACTTGTAGAGGTCAGTGTCGAGCAGGCTGCTGATGACGGGTTGCATCGGGCGAGTCCCCATGTTATTGGTTGCGTGCGCCGCACCTTCGCTGCGGGCACCGCCGGGCTGCATTCTCGCGCCCGGAACGAAGGCTGCCGGTTCAAACCGGTTTCACGCCATGTCCCGGACGCGACAGGTTCCGAGGGTAGCTCCCATCGCATTGCCTCGACCATGAAGACTATTCTCGCGTTCGCACGAGGGATACGTGCGCCGCAGAGCGCCAACAACAAACCTTTCTTGAAAGACTGCCCATGAACTTTCACACCTCCCTGCGCCTGAGCGCGCTCGCCCTCGCCAGCACCGCCTTCCTGGCTGCCTGCGGCGGCAGCGACGACCCGCCGGCCCCCGAAGAAACCCGCGCACAAGACACCCGCACTTTCACGGCCGACGCGACCGCGACGACCTTCGCCGCCATGTCGACCCAAGCGGGCGACACGGTCGACATGAGCATCACGAGCCGCTGGGCCGGTGTGCTGGGCGGCGCGGGATATCTCGTCGAAGTACCGCCGAACTGGAACGGCAAGCTCGTGATGTACGCCCACGGCTTCCGCGGCACCGGCGCGGCGCTGACCGTCGGGCCGCCGTCGATCCGCCGCTACCTGATGCAGAACGGCTACGCCTGGGCCGCGTCGAGCTACGCGAAGAACTACTACGACGTGCGCGCCGGGGTCGAAGACACCAACGCGCTGGCGCTCGAGTTCACGAAGATCGCCACCGCGAACGGGCGCGCGCTCGCCGCGCCGACCAAGATCTACATCACCGGTCACTCGATGGGCGGCCACATCACGTCAGCCGCGATCGAAGACGAAGCCGCGGCCACGGCGGTGCACAAGGTGAAGTACGCCGGCGCGGTGCCGATGTGCGGCGTGGTCGGCGACACCGAGCTGTTCAACCAGTTCGCTGCCATGCAGGTCACCGCGCAGGCGCTGGCCGGGCTGCCGAGCTACCCGAGCGCAAAGTGGTCAGAGATCAGCGCGCTCGTGACGAGCACGCTGTTCACGACCTTTCCGACCACGCCAACGCCAGCAGGTGCCAAGTACCTGGCGGTGCTGCAGAACATCACCGGCGGCCCGCGCCCGATGTTCAACCTGGGCATTGCCTTCGGTGGCAGCTTCCCTTCCGCCTACGGCACCTTCGGCTCCGACGGCACAGTCACCGGCATTCTGAACAAGAGCGTGCTCGACACCACGGCCTACTCCTACACCATCGACGGTGACACGGCCGGCACGACGGCGCTGAATGCGTCGGTGCTGAAGATCAGCCCCGACGCCGACGCCAACCGCCTGCGCCGCGACGGCCTGCGCTGGGTGCCGAAGATCAACGGCGAGTTCAAGATTCCGGTGGTCTCGATCCACACGCTGGGTGACCTCTTCGTGCCGTTCAGCATGGAGCAGACTTACCAGAAGCGCACCGCCGCCAAGGGCAACAGCGCCTGGCTGGTACAGCGCGCGATCCGCGGTGTGAGCCATTGCGACTTCACCGTGGCCGAGCAGGCGACCGCGTTCGACGACATGATCAAGTGGGAACGTGACGGCATCAAGCCGACCGGCGACGACGTGGTGACACCCGCCACCGTGGCCGCAGCAACCTACGGCTGCACGTACACGAAGAACACGCTCGG
>JAYVTD010000099.1:0-3410 GCA_043774765.1 Rhizobacter sp.
CAGCTGTGCGAAACGCGCGAGTTCGTCGCGATGGAATTCGATGCCTTGTTGCATGACGGCCGCGCACCCACTTCCGCGGGCACCGCATCCGGCAACTGCAAAGGCTGCGGCAGCACGCCGCAGCCGGTCGACAGCCACAACTTTCTGGAACAGTTGCCGCCGGAACTGGCGCAGCGCATCAAGCCACTCGTCGACCAGCCGCGGATCCAGATGCTGCGCGACGAGAGCAAGCTGCGCCTGGCGCGGCTCATCAACCGCGCCGCGCAGGCCGCGCGCGACGGGCGCTGCACGATGGAATCGGCCACACGCTTCGTCGACTGGCTCGAGCCGCTGCTGCGGCGCGAGAGTTACCTGGCGATGCTGGTCGAGCGGCCCGAAGTCCAGAACCGCCTGCTGCGCCTGCTCGGCTTGGCGCGCTGGCCGATGCGCTACCTGATGCTGCACCCGGGCGTGATCGACGAATTGGCCGACGAACGCCTGCTGCACGACCGCTTCGATGGCGCCGAATTCACGCGCGAGCTCGACGACCGGCACGACGCGTGGGCACGTTCCGGCCAGGCCGATGAAGAGTCGCTGCTCGACACGCTGCGCCGCGCCCACCACGCCGAAGTCTTTCGCACCCTGGTGCGTGACGTGGAGGGCCACATCACGGTCGAGCAGGTGGCCGACGACCTGTCGGCGCTGGCCGATGCCACGCTGGCCATGGTGATCAGGTGGGCCTGGAAACATTTCAAGCAGGCGCATCGTGCCGAGCCGCACCTGGCCGTGATCGCCTACGGCAAGCTCGGTGGCAAGGAGCTCGGGTATGGCAGCGACCTTGACGTCGTCTTCCTGTTCGACGACACAGACGAGTCCGACCCCGACAAGGCGGCCGAGGTCTACGGCGCTTTCGTGCGCAAGCTGATCGGCTGGCTCACGCTGCGCACCGGCGCCGGTGAGTTGTTCGACATCGACACCGCTCTGCGCCCGAACGGCAACTCGGGGATGCTCGTGACCTCGGTCGCGAGCTTCGCGAAGTACCAGACCGGCCGCGGCAGCAACACCGCGTGGACCTGGGAACACCAGGCGCTGACACGCGCACGCTGGTGCGCCGGCTTCGCGCCGCTCGAGGCCCGCTTCGACCACGTGCGCTGCGAAGTGCTGTGCGCGCCACGCGACGCCACAGCCCTGCGCGCCGAAGTCAAGGCCATGCGCAAGAAGGTGCGTGACGCCCACCCGGTGAACGCCGATCGCTTCGACGTGAAGCACAGCGCCGGCGGCATGATCGACGTGGAGTTCGCGGTGCAGTACCTGGTGCTCACCTTCGGCGCCACGCAGCGTGGCCTGCTCGACGACGTGGGCAACATCGCGCTGATGCAGCGCGCGGAAGCGGCGGGTCTGCTGCCCGCCGGTGTGGGCAGCGCGGCGGCCGATGCCTACCGCGATCTGCGCCGCGCGCAGCACCGCGCGCGGCTCGACGAAAAGCCGACCCAGGTCGACCCGGAAGCGATGGCTCCGCAACGCGACGCCGTGCTGGCGCTGTGGCGCGCCGTGTTCGAACCGGTGACGGCTTGACCTGGTTCGCGGGTCGCAGGCCGCGTGCCGCGCACGCCTGGGCCGGTGTTGCGGCGCTGCTCTGCGTGGCAGCGCTTGCCGGCTTTTCCGTCGAGCGCGAGGCGCTCGACTGGCAACCCGGCCTCGCCTTCACTCAGCCCTGGCGTGCCCTCACGGCCGTGGCGGTGCACTACAACGGCATCCACCTGGCCGGCGCGCTGGCCGGCTCGGTGCTGACCGGCGCACTCGGCTTCGCCGCGAACGTGCCGGCGCGCCTGGTGTGGGCCTGGCTCGTGGCCTGGCCGCTCACGCACTTCGGCCTGCTGCTCAAACCAGAACTGCTTCACTACGGCGGCGTGTCGGGCGTGGTGCACGCCGGCGTGGCCGCGGTGATCGTCTTCCTGCTGATCCAGAAGCACGGCACCCAGCGTTTGATCGGCGCGGCGATGCTGGTCGGCATCCTGATCAAGGTGCTCGGCGAAACGCCCTGGGGCCCGGCGCTGCGCCACCCCGAAGGCTGGGGCATGGCCGTAGCGCCGATCGGGCACGCGACAGGCGCGATGGCTGGCGCCGTCTGTGCGCTGGTGACTTTGCTGTTTCCCACACCACATCGAACCGATTCAGAATGACCCAACGCAAAACCCATCTCGACGCACTCGCCGTCACGCTGCTCGTCGCCTGCTGCTTTCTGTGGGGCCTGAACCAGGTGGCGGTCAAGGCAGCGATGCCGGAAGTGCCGGCGCTGTGGCAGGCAGCGGTCCGCTCGGTCGTTGGCGCGTTGATGGTCTGGGGCTGGGCGCGTTATCGCGGCATCGCCATCTTCACGCGCGACGGCACCGGCTTGGGCGGTCTGCTGGCCGGCGCGCTGTTCGGCGCCGAGTTCCTGTGCATCTTCGTCGGCCTGCAGTTCACGACCGCGTCGCGCATGGTCGTGTTCATCTACATCTCGCCCTTCGTGGTGGCGCTGGGCATGCCCTTCATCGCACGCGCCGAGCGTTTGTCGAAGCTGCAGATGGCGGGACTGCTGCTCGCCTTCGCCGGTGTCGCCTGGGCCTTCGCCGAAGGCTTCACGGCGGCGGCCGCCGGGCCGCACCAGTTGCTGGGCGACGCGCTCGGCGTGGTCGCCGGTGTGCTGTGGGGGGCGACGACGCTGGCGATCCGCGCCAGCGCGCTTTCGAGCGCGTCGGCCGAGAAGACACTCTGGTACCAGCTCGCGATCTCGGGGGTGCTGCTGGTCGCGGCCGCGCTGGTGGCAGGCGCGCCGCTGCCGGTGCAGCTCTCGGCGCTGGCCTGGAGCTCGATTCTGTTCCAGGTGCTGATCGTCACCTTTGCCAGCTACCTCGTGTGGTTCTGGCTGATCCGACACTACCCGGCCACAAGGCTCGCGTCGTTCACGCTGCTCACGCCGGTGTTTGGTCTGGTACTGGGGGCGCTCTTGCTGAACGAGCCGATCACGCTGCGGCTGGTGGTGGCGCTGGCGGCCGTGGCCGCCGGCATCGTGCTGGTGAACCGTCAGGTACGGCTCAAGCCCTGATGCGGCCCACCAGCGCCGTCGTCGAATAGCCCTCGACGAACGACAGCGCCTGCGCCTGGCCGCCCCAGCTGCGCACCCACTTCGTTTCTTCGAGGGTTTCGATGTCGTAGTCGCCGCCCTTGACGTAGAGGTCAGCCCGCACGAGCTTGAGCAGTTCGACCGGCGTGGGTTCGTCGAACAGCGTCACGAGGCTCACGCTTTCGAGCGCTGCGAGCACGCAGGCACGGTCGAGTTCGGCGTTCAACGGCCGGTCAGGCCCTTTGCCGAGCCCGCGTGCCGAGGTGTCGCTGTTGAGCCCGATCACCAGGCTCGCACCCAGCGCGCGCGCCTGCGCCAGGTAACT
>JAYVTD010000100.1:0-5102 GCA_043774765.1 Rhizobacter sp.
CAGCTGTGCCTGCAGGGCCGCCAGCAGCGCGCTCTCGCGTTCGTCGGTCGAGCGGGTTTCGAGCGCGTCGTAGAACGCAGCGTCGCGGGGCAGGGTGGCGGGCGTCATTTCAAGCTCAGTCTTCATCGTTGCGGCCGGCACGGCGCCGGGCATCGTCGACCAGCTTGCGCTGGCCGGCGGGCGTGTCGACGAGGTAGCGGTCAAAGCCCGCGCCGCCCGGCTTCTTCAGGTCCGCAGCCACTGCGCCGGCGTCGTCATGGAAGTGCAGGAAGGCCGCGCCCCGCAAGTAGAAGACGCCGGGCTTCACTTCGCGCAGGCCCTTGAGCTCGCGCAACTGGCGCAGCAGCGGCAGCAGGCTCTTCAGTGCGGCTTCGTTCGCGTGGGCCATGGTCGGCGGCGCCATCAAGCGAGCCAGCGCTTGCGGCGCTTGTAGCTCTTCACATCCTTGAAACTCTTTCTCTCGCCACCGCCCATGCCGAGGTAGAACTCCTTCACGTCCTGGTTCTCGCGCAGGTCGGCCGCCGCACCGTCCAGCACGATGCGGCCGTTCTCCAGGATGTAGCCGTAGTCGCCGTAGCGCAGCGCCATGTTGGTGTTCTGCTCGGCCAACAGGAAGGTCACGCCTTCGCGGGTGTTCAGGTCTTTCACGATCTCGAAGACTTCCTCGACGATCTGCGGCGCCAGGCCCATCGAGGGTTCGTCGAGCAGCACCATCTTCGGGTTGGCCATCAGCGCGCGCCCGATCGCGCACATCTGCTGCTCGCCACCCGAGGTGTAGGCCGCCTGCGAGCTGCGGCGCGTCTTCAGGCGCGGGAAATAGTTGTAGACCTTCTCCAGCGTGGCCGCTACCGCCGCCTTGCCGTCGCGGCGCGTGTAGGCGCCGGTCAGCAGGTTCTCTTCGATCGTCAGGTGCGCAAAACAATGCCGCCCTTCCATCACCTGGATCACGCCACGGTTCACCATCTCACTCGTGCTGAGCGCTTCGATGCGCTCGCCGCGCAGTTCGATCGAGCCTTTCGTGACGGCACCACGTTCGCCTTCGAGCAGGTTGCTCACCGCGCGCAGCGTCGTCGTCTTGCCCGCGCCGTTGCCGCCCATCAGCGCGACGATGCGGCCTTCGGGCACCTGCAGCGACACGCCCTTCAGCACGAGGATCACATGGTTGTAGATCACCTCGATGCCGTTGACGTTGAGAAGGATGTTGGTGCCAGTGCTCATGTTGTCTTTCACTCTTCGAAGCACCGCGCGCGGCGCTTCGAAGAGGGCTCCGCGAGGAGCCCAGGGTGTGTCAGCTCAAACGATCAGCTCTGGCAATCCGCCGGCGCGCGGCGCGTCAGCTTCTTTTCGGTTGCGTACTTGTCGGCTGCGGCGGTGACCATCGGCTTGATGATCTGCTCGTCAGCCTGCAGCCAGTCGGAGCTGAAGGCCCACTTCGCGCCGTCCCAGGTGTGCACACGGGCCCAGGTCGAGCCCATGTGGTCGGCGCACGATGTGCTCAGCGGCCGCATCACGCCGCTGAAGCCGAGGCTGTCGAGCTTCTTCTGGTCGAGCGCCAGATTTTCCAGGCCCCAGCGCACCTGCTCGCCCGTCATCACCTTGCCCTTGCCATACCGCTCCTGCGCGCGGCGAACGGCTTCGATACCGAGCATCTGGATGATCAGGCCACGGGTGTAGAGCACGGTGCCGACTTCTTCTTTCGGGCCGGTGCCCTGGCCCTTTTCATGCACGTACTTCAGGATGTCCTTGATGACCTTCGGGTCCTGGCCCGAGGTGTTCAGGTTCAGCGCGTTGTAGCCCTTGGCGCCGTCGCCCACGTCCTTCACGTCGGGCTCCGCGCCTGCCCACCATACGCCGTACATCTTCTCGCGCGGGTAGCCGGTGGCTTGCGCTTCTTTCAGGGCGGTCGAGTTCATCACGCCCCAGCCCCACAGCAGCACGTAGTCGGGCTTGCTCTGGCGCACCTGCAGCCAGGCCGACTTCTGCTCGACACCCGGTGCCGTGACCGGAATCTTCTGCAGCTCAAACCCATGCGTCCTGGCGCGCTCCTCGAGCAGCGGCATCGGCTCCTTGCCGAACGGGCTGTCGTGGTAGACGAGCGCGATCTTCTTGCCCTTCAACTTGTCGAGGCCACCTTCTTTCTTGCCAATGTGCTGGATCAGCATGTCGGCGGCCGTCCAGTAGCTGCCCATCAGGGGGAAGTTCCACTTGAAGACGTTGCCGTCAGCCGACGAAGACAGGCCGTAGCCCAGCGTCAGCAGCGGAATCTTGTCGCCCGGCGCCTTCTCGGTCAGCGCGAAGGTGATACCGGTGGACTGCGGGTCGATCAGCGACGCGCCCTTGCCCTTGAGCCGCTCGTAACACTCCACGCCCTTGTCGGTCGCGTAACCGGTTTCGCATTCTTCGAACGTGATCTTCACACCGTTCACGCCGCCGTCGCGGGCGTTGATCATCTTGATGTAGTCCTGCTTGCCGTTGGCCCAGGGCGTACCGTTCGGCGCGTAGGGGCCGGTGCGGTAGGCGAGCAGCGGGAAGAACTGTTCCTTCGCTTGCGCGAAGGCCGCAGGGGCGGTGGCGAGAGCGCCCAGACCCACCGCCATGATGGTGGCGGCCAGCGCGAATGACTTGAATTTCATGTCTGTCTCCAGGGGAGGGTTGCGGGTGGAAAGGCGGTTCGCTCTGTGGCGATTCAGGTCAATGAGGGAAGGGCCAGAGGCGAAGTTTTTCTTTCGCGGTAGACCACAGCCGCGCGATGCCGTGCGGCTCGACGATCAGGAAAAAGATGATCAAGGCGCCGAAGATCATGAACGTGAGGTGCGAAGCCAGCGCCGTGTCGATCGGAATGCCGAACCAGTAGGGCAGCCCGTCCAGAACGATCGGCAACACGACGATGAAGGCCGCGCCGAAGAAACTGCCCATGATCGAACCCAGCCCGCCGATGATCACCATGAACAACAGCTGGAACGAACGGTCGATGTTGAACGCCGCCGGCTCCCACGAACCCAGGTGCACAAAGCCCCACAGGCCGCCGGCCACGCCGACGATGAAGCTGCTCACGGCAAACGCGGTGAGCTTGGCGTAGACCGGGCGGATGCCGATCACTGCGGCAGCCACGTCCATGTCGCGGATCGCCATCCACTCGCGGCCGATCGCGCCTCGCACCAGGTTCTTCGCGAGCAGTGCGAAGACCACGAGAAAGCCCAGACACAGCAAGTACTTCTGCACCGGCGACTCGATCGGAATGCCGAACACGTTCAGCCCGGCCACGCTCACCGAGCCCGACGAAGAATCGTTCGTGAACCATTTGATGCGCAGGAAGGCCCAGTCGGTGAAGAACTGCGCGGCGAGCGTGGCCACGGCAAGATATAAGCCCTTGATGCGCAGCGAAGGAATGCCGAACAGCACGCCCACCGCGGTGCTGCACAGGCCGCCGAGCAGCAGCGAAAACACGAGCGGTATGCCGGGAATGCGGGCCTGAAAGTTGTAGGCCGCGTAAGCGCCGATCGCCATGAACGCGCCGGTGCCGAGCGAGATCTGGCCGCAGTAACCGACGAGGATGTTCAGGCCGAGCGCGGCGAGCGACAGGATCAGGAACGGCACGAAGATCGCGCGCAGCAGGTATTCCGACGACAGCAGCGGAATCGCGAAGAACGCGACCGCGAGCAGCAGGCCGATCGCGATGCGGTCTTGCAGGATCGGGAAGATCTGCTGGTCGCTGCGGTAGCTGGACTTGAACTGACCGTTTTCTCTGTACAACATGGTCAGACCCGATCGATGATCTTTTGACTGCGGCCCGCTTCGCTTAACTTGGCATTCGCCAAGTTAGCCTGCGCCGAAAAATCCTTGCTCTCGTATTTCATACGCGATCAATGATTTTTTCGCCGAACAGGCCTTGCGGCCTGAACAGCAAGAACACGAGCGCAAGAACGTAAGCGAACCAGATCTCGATGCCGCCACCGAACATCGGCCCGATGTAGATCTCGGAAAGCTTCTCGCCCACGCCGATGATCAGCCCGCCGATGATCGCGCCCGGCACCGAGGTCAGGCCGCCGAGAATCACGACCGGCAGCGCCTTCAGCGCCACCAGCGAGAGCGAGAACTGCACGCCGAGCTTGCTGCCCCAGATCACGCCGGCCACCAGCGCCACGAAGCCGGCCACCGACCACACGATGATCCAGATGCGCCCGAGCGGAATGCCTATCGACTGCGCGGCCTGGTGGTCGTCGGCCACCGCACGCAGCGCACGGCCGGTCGCAGTCTTCTGGAAGAACAGCGCGAGCAGCGCAACCAGCACCGCCGCAATGGCCGCGGCGTAGAGGTCTTCCTTGTTGATCAACACGCCGCCTTCGAGCATCTTTTCCAGCACGATGACCGGGTCTTTCGGCATGCCGACGTCGATCTTGTAGATGTCTGAGCCGAACAGCGTTTGCCCGAAACCTTCGAGGAAGTAGCTGATGCCCAGCGTGGCCATCAGCAGCGTGATGTGCTCCTGGTTCACGAGCTTGCGCAGCACCAGGCGTTCGATCACCCACGCCACCGCCACCATCACAACCACCGCGGCCGCGAACGCCAGCACGTTGGCGACGATCTTGTTGTCGAAGCCGAACCACTTCGGAAACCACTCGTAGAAACGCGCCATCGCGAGTGCTGCGAACAGCACCATCGCGCCCTGCGCGAAGTTGAAGACGCCGCTGGCCTTGTAGATCAATACGAAGCCGAGCGCGATCAGCGAATACAGCATGCCGACCATCAGGCCGCCGAACAGGGTTTCTAAAAAGAAGCCCATGTCAGTGGCTCGTCCCAAGATAGGCGCTGATCACGTCGGGGTTGGCGCGCACCTCTTGCGGCGTGCCGTCACCGATCTTCTTGCCGTAGTCGAGCACGACCACGCGGTCGGAGATGTCCATCACCACGCTCATGTCGTGTTCGATCAACACGATGGTGGTGCCGAACTCGTCGTTCACGTCGAGGATGAAGCGGCTCATGTCCTGCTTCTCTTCCACGTTCATGCCGGCCATCGGTTCGTCGAGCAGCAGCACCTGCGGGTCCATCGCCAGCGCGCGGCCGAGGTCGACGCGCTTTTGCAAACCGTAGGGCATCTTGCC
>JAYVTD010000101.1:0-11224 GCA_043774765.1 Rhizobacter sp.
GGCGCCGACCTGGTGGGCAAGGTCGAAGCCGGTATTCCGGAAGACGACCCGCGCAACCCGGCGGTAATCGCCGACAACGTCGGTGACAACGTCGGCGACTGCGCCGGCATGGCCGCCGACCTGTTCGAGACCTACGCCGTCACGCTGATCGCCACGATGGCGCTGGGCGCGCTGGTGATCAAGGGCAGTGCCACGATGGCCGCGGTGATCTACCCGCTGATCCTCGGCGGTGTGTCGATCATCGCCTCGATCATCGGTTGTTATTTCGTGAAGGCCTCGCCAGGCATGAAGAACGTGATGCCGGCCTTGTACAAGGGCCTGGCGGTCGCGGGCGTGCTTTCGCTGATCGCCTTCTACTTCGTGACCATCACCGTGATGCCGGCCGACGCACTCGGCGCCGGCACCCACATGAAGCTGTTCGGCACCTGTGCCGTCGGCCTCGTGTTGACGGCCGCGCTGGTCTGGATCACCGAGTTCTACACCGGCACGCAGTACAGCCCGGTGCAGCACATCGCACAGGCTTCGACCACCGGCCACGGCACCAACATCATCGCGGGCCTGGGTGTCTCGATGCGTTCCACCGCCTGGCCGGTGCTGTTCGTCTGCGCCGCGATCCTGGTGTCGTATCAACTCGCAGGCCTCTACGGCATCGCGATCGCCGCGACCTCGATGCTGAGCATGGCCGGCATCGTCGTCGCGCTAGACGCCTACGGCCCGATCACCGACAACGCCGGTGGCATCGCCGAGATGGCCGAGCTGCCCAAGAGCGTGCGCGACGTCACCGACCCACTCGACGCCGTGGGCAACACGACCAAGGCCGTGACCAAGGGCTACGCGATCGGCTCGGCCGGCCTGGCCGCGCTGGTGCTCTTCGCCGACTACACCCATTCGCTCGAAGGCCGCGGCCTGAGCGTGAGCTTCGACCTGTCGGACCCGAAGGTCATCGTCGGCCTGTTCATCGGCGGCCTGATCCCGTACCTCTTCGGTGCGATGGCGATGGAAGCGGTCGGCCGCGCGGCCGGCTCGGTGGTCGTTGAAGTGCGGCGCCAGTTCCAGGACGGCGCGATCATGGCCGGCAAGCGCAAGCCCGACTACAGCGCGGCAGTCGACATGCTGACCACCGCGGCGATCAAGGAAATGATCGTGCCGAGCCTGCTGCCCGTGGTGGTGCCGATCATCGTCGGCCTGCTGCTCGGGCCGGCGGCCCTCGGCGGCCTGTTGATGGGCACGATCGTGACCGGCCTGTTCGTCGCGATCTCCATGTGCACCGGCGGTGGCGCCTGGGACAACGCCAAGAAGTACATCGAAGACGGCCACCATGGTGGCAAGGGCAGCGAAGCTCACAAGGCCGCCGTGACCGGCGACACCGTCGGCGACCCCTACAAGGACACCGCAGGCCCGGCCGTGAACCCGCTGATCAAGATCATCAACATCGTGGCGCTGATGATCGTGCCGCTGTTGTCGACCTCGGGCACGGGTGGCGCCACGGCGCACACGGCGACACCGGCGGCGGCTGTCGCGGCAGCAGCTCCGGCCACCGCGGTGGCGGCCGATGCCGCTTCGTTCAAGGTCGAAGGCGGCGTGGTGAAGTTCTACTTCGCCAGCGGCAAGGCCGAGCTCGCGGGCGGCGCGGGCGCGGCACTGGCCGATGTGGCCAAGGGGGTGGCGGCAGGAAAGAAGGCCGTCGTCGGCGGCTTCACAGATTCGACCGGCGACGTCGTGAAGAACGAAGAACTGGCCAAGTTGCGCGCTTTCGCCGTGCGCGACGCCATCAAGGCGGCCGGTGTGGCCGAAGACAAGATCGAATTGAAGAAGCCCGAAACCCTCACGGCCAGCGGCCCGAACGCCGAAGCACGCCGGGTCGAGGTGTCGCTGCAGTAAGAACCAGCGTCTGCAAAGACAGAAGGCCCGTGTTCTTGCGAACACGGGCCTTTGCTTTTTGGTTGGTCGGAACGGCAGGATTTGAACCTGCGACCCCTTGTCCCCCAGACAAGTGCGCTACCAAGCTGCGCTACGCCCCGATTGAGCTCCAATTATAGGGTTATGCAAAATCGCGGACGCCAATCAGAGCGCCAGCAGGCTGCGGATCGAGATCAGTTCTTCGCGCATCTGCGGCATCGACAGCGTCAACGTGGACACCTCGGGTTGCGGCAGATTGGCAAACTCTGCCAGCGCCGGTGCGTCGATCAGTTCGTTCAGATCTTCAAGATCAGGCAACAGTTTGGCATCATCGAGTGCCTCGAGTGCCTGGGCCTGCGCGCGGCTTTGCCCTGATTCCGTAAGGCGGTTTCGCGCGCCGCTGATCGTGAAACCCTGTTCGTACAGCAACTCGCGAATCCGGCGGATCAGCAGCACTTCGTGGTGCTGGTAGTAGCGCCGGTTGCCACGCCGTTTCATCGGCTTGAGCTGTGTGAATTCCTGCTCCCAGTAACGCAGCACGTAGGGCTTGACGCCGCACAGTTCACTCACCTCACCGATGGTGAAGTAACGTTTTGCGGGGATGGCTGGAAGCGCTTTCTCCATGAAAATCAATAAGATCGATGGGGAAAGCTAAGACTTTACTCGAAGTCCTCCTCTGGCGCGATATCGCCTTGTACAACTCCTTTCAATTTGTGACTTGCGTGGAAAGTTACAACATTTCGAGCCTTGATAGGGATCGATTCGCCGGTGCGCGGGTTGCGTCCGGGGCGTGGCGCCTTGCGCCGGATGTTGAAGTTGCCGAAGCCCGACATCTTCACGTCGTCACCCGACACCAGCGTGGCGTGGATCAGGTCGAAGAAGGCTTCGACCATGTCCTTGGACTCGCGCTTGTTCAGGCCAAGGCGCTCGAACAGAAGCTCGGCCAGCTCGGCCTTGGTCAGCGTGGGCGTCTCGATCGTCGGCAACTGCACCGCGCGAACCGGCGCCGCGATTTCCGCCGGTTCTGCGCCGGGCAGATCGAGCGGGTCAGAGGCGTTCATGTCGGTCATGGCTCAGCCCCGCAGCCGAACGCCGAGGCGCTGGCTCAAGGCGGCAAGCACGTCGGCCACCGCGGCCTCGATGCGTTCGTCGGTCAGAGACGTCTCATCGTCGAGCAGTTCGAGGCGCACCGCCAGGCTGCGCTCTCCGGCGGCCATGTCGGCCGACGCGGCCACCGGCTTGTAAACGTCGAACAGGCGCGCTGAGCGCACCAGGCCCTGGTGGGCCGTGGCAATCGTATTCATCAGACCTTCGTGCGTCACTGTTTCACCGGCGATCACGGACAGGTCGCGCCACACCGACTGTTGTCGCTGGATCGGCGTGAACGCCGGCTGCTCACGCTGTATGAGCGCCGCCATGTCGAGCTCGAAGAGCAGCGGCGCCGCTGGCAGTTCGTAGGCCTGGCGCCACTTCGGGTGCAACTCGCCCGCAAAGCCGACCGCCTGGCCGTCGGCCTCGATGCGCGCGCAGCGGCCGGGGTGCATGGCCGGGTGTTCGGCGGCCAAGAATCGCAGCGTATGCGGCGCGAACAAGGCTTCGATGTCACCCTTGATGTCGAAGAAATCGACCGCCTTGTCCTTGACCGACCACTGCGTCGAATCGGCCGAGCCGAACGCCAGGCCAGCCAGCCGCATCGGCTGGTGAATCCCGGCCACGCTCACTTCTCCGTCGGACACGTGAGCGTCACGCAGGTACACCCTGCCCGCTTCGAAAATACGCACGCGAGGCGCTTTGCGGGCCAGATTGAAGCGCAAGACGCCGATCAGGCTGCCGAGCAGGCTGGACCGCATCACAGCCCAGTGGCTGGCCATCGGGTTCAGCAGCTTGATGGGATCGGCGTTGCCGGCGAGTTCGCGCTCCCAGCGCTCGTCGACGAAACTGAAGTTGATCGTCTCCTGGTAGTCGAGGGCGGCGATGCGGTGCCGAACGGTGTCGGTACCACGCTGCGATTCGCTGCGCACGCGCGCGCTCACGGTTGCGCGCGGTGGCGTGTCGGCCAGGCTCGCATAACCGAGCACCCGAATCACTTCTTCGATCAGGTCTTCTTCGATCTGCAGATCGAAGCGCCAGCTCGGCGGCGTGACCGTCAGCGAACCGGGCGCGCTCGTGAACGCCAGGGCCAGGCGCTGCATCACGGTTTCGCACTGCGGCTGCGACACCGGCATGCCGATCACCTTCGACGCGCGCGCAACGCGCAGCGGGACGGGCTGGCGCACCGGGACGTTCGGTGACAGGTCGTCGATCGGTCCGGCTTCGCCGCCGCAGATGTCGAGAATCAGCTGGGTGATTCTTTCAATGTGGGCGACTGTCGTTGCCGGGTCGACACCTCGCTCGAAGCGGTGGCCAGCCTCGGTGCTGAAGTTGAAGCGGCGCGAGCGGCCGGAGACTGCTTCGGGCCACCAGAACGCGGCTTCGACGTAGACGTTCTTCGTGTCGTCGGACACCGCCGTGGCGTCGCCGCCCATGATGCCGGCGAGCGACTCCACCGCTTCATGGTCGGCAATCACGCCGACCTGGGCATCGACTTCGATCGTGTTGCCGTTGAGCAGCTTGAGCGTCTCGGCCGCGCGGCCCCAGCGCACCACGAGGCCACCATGGATCTTGTCGAGATCGAAGATGTGCGAAGGCCGGCCGTATTCGAACATCACGTAGTTCGAGATGTCGACAAGGGCCGTGACCGAGCGCTGACCGCAGCGCGCCAGCCGGTCGACCATCCACGCCGGCGTCTTCGCGCGGGTGTTGACGTTGCGCACGATGCGGCCCGAGAAGCGCCCGCACAGATCGGTTGCCTCGACCTTCACCGGCAGCACGTCCGCATGCACCACCGGCGCGGCCGGGAATGTCGGTGTCAGCAGTGGCGAACCCGTCAACGCCGACAGCTCGCGCGCGATGCCGTACACGCTCAGGCAGTGCCCGAGGTTCGGTGTGAGCTTGAGAGTGAGCAGCGTGTCGTCGAGCAGCAGATGCTCACGGATGTTCTGGCCGACGATCGCCGCGTCGTCGAGGATCAGCAGGCCGCCGTGGTCTTCTGAGAGCTTGAGTTCGCGCGCCGAGCACAACATGCCTTGGCTCTCTACACCGCGCAGCAAACCGAGCTTGATCTCGAACGGCTTGCCGCCGTCCGCCGCAGGCAGCTCGGCACCCACCAGTGCGCATGGCACCTTGATGCCGGGGCGCACGTTGGGCGCCCCGCAAACGATGTTGAGCGTTTCACCGGTGCCGGCGTCGACCTGGCAGACGTTGAGGCGGTCGGCATTCGGGTGGCGTTCCACAGCCAGCACTTCGGCCACGACGACACGCGAGAACGGCGGCGCTGCGGATCGCGCTTCTTCGACCTCCATGCCGGACATCGTGAGCAGTTCGGCGAGCGCTTCGCTGCTGAGGGGTGGGTTGCAGAACTCGCGCAACCAGGACTCGGGGAATTGCATCGGCTCGACTCTTCAGACGTTCAGTTGAATTGCGACAAGAAACGCAAGTCGCCTTCGAAAAACAGGCGCAGATCGCTGACGCCGTAACGCAGCATCGCCAGCCGGTCGATGCCTGAGCCGAACGCGAAGCCGATGTAGCGTTCGGGATCCATGCCCATGTTGCGGATGACCTGAGGGTGCACCTGGCCGGAGCCCGACACTTCGAGCCAGCGGCCTTCGAGCGGCCCGCTCTCGAACATGATGTCGATCTCGGCGCTGGGCTCGGTGAACGGGAAATAACTCGGCCGAAAGCGCAGTTGCAGGTCTTTGGTTTCGAAGAAGGCCTGGATGAAGTCGAGGTACATCGCCTTCAGGTCCTTGAAGCTGACGTTCTCACCGATCCACAGGCCTTCGACCTGGTGGAACATCGGCGAGTGCGTGGCGTCGCTGTCGACTCGGTAGGTGCGGCCGGGCACGATCACGCGGATGTCGGGCATCGACGCCTGGCCTTCGTACTTCTTCGCGTGCGCTCGCGCATAACGCACCTGCATCGGCGAAGTGTGTGGGCGCAGGTTGAGCCAGTGACCGTCGGCATCCTTCATGTCCACGTAGAACGTGTCCTGCATCGAACGCGCCGGGTGGTTCTCGGGGTTGTTGAGCGCCGTGAAGCTGTACCAGTCGGTCTCGATTTCGGGGCCGTCGGCCACGTCAAAACCCATGGAGCCGAAGATCGCCTCGATGCGCTCGCGCGCGCGGCTCACCGGGTGCAGGCCGCCGTTGCCACGCCTTCGGCCGGGCAGGCTCACGTCGAGCGCTTCCTCCTTGAGCTGCGTTTGAAGTTCGGCATCGGCCAGCGCTTCCCGGCGCGCGTTCAAAGCTGCTTCGATTAGCTGCTTGGCGGCGTTAATCAAGGCCCCGCGCGTCTTCTTGTCGTCCGCCGCCAACGCCCCGAGCGCCTTGAGCTGCTCGGTGATGCGGCCTGATTTGCCGAGGAACCGGGCCTTGGCGTTTTCGAGATCGGCGGGCGTTCCGGCCTGCGCAAAATCGGCGTGTGCTTCCTGGACGAGAGGCTCGAGATCGTTCATCGGTTCGCAAGAAAAAAAGGCCGCTCAAACGGGCGGCCTTGAAGAGTGCTCACCCCAGAAGTGTTGCCACGACCGGGGTGCGCCGCGCTGCGCGGCGCGCAAGCACCGTGCAGTTTCACGACATTCAAGCCAGCTGGGCCTTCACCTTTTCGACGATGCTGCCAAAAGCGGCAGGATCGTTGACGGCCATGTCGGAGAGAACCTTGCGGTCGATCTCGATCGACAGCTTCTTCAAGCCGGCCATGAACTTGCTGTAGGTGACGCCATGGCTGCGGCTGCCGGCATTGATCCGGGCGATCCACAGGTGACGAAATACGCGCTTCTTGGTCCGGCGGTCACGGTACGCGTACTGCCCGGCACGCATGACTGCTTGCTTGGCAATGCGGAACACGTTCTTGCGGCGGCCACGGTAACCCTTGGCGAGTGCGAGAACTTTCTTGTGACGTGCGCGGGCGGTTACACCACGTTTGACGCGAGGCATGTTTTATCCTTTCCTTGAAGCGGTTACAGACCAGCGAAGGGCATCATCTGCTTGATGTGCCCCATGTTGGTCGCGTGCACGGCAACAGAGCCACGCAGGTGGCGCTTGTTCTTCGTGGTCTTCTTGGTCAGGATGTGGCGCTTGAACGCCTGGCCCCGCTTGACGGTGCCACCTGGTCGAACGCGAAACCGCTTGGCGGCGCTTTTCTTGGTCTTCATTTTGGGCATGTGATGCTCCTTCTTTGTTGCTGCTGCAGGCGCCGGCAAAACTCTTGCCGTCTTGTAAGCCTGCAGTCGCTTCTGGCAGTGCGCTGGCGACCAAACCAGCGCGCTGAACTCTCTTAAAACCTCACCCTTACTTACGCTTGGGTGCCAGAACCATGATCATCTGGCGCCCTTCGAGCTTGGGCATGTGCTCGACCACCGACACATCGGCCAACTCGTCGCGAATGCGTTCCAGCAGGCGCATGCCGATGTCCTGGTGGGTGATCTCGCGGCCGCGGTAGCGCAGCGTGACCTTGCCCTTGTCGCCGTCTTCTTCGATGAAGCGGCGCAGGTTGCGCATCTTGATGTTGTAGTCGCCTTCGTCGGTGCCGGGCCGGAACTTCACTTCCTTGACCTCGACGACCTTCTGCTTGCTCTTGGCTTCTGCCGCCTTCTTCTGCTCCTGGTACTTGAACTTGCCGTAGTCCATCAGGCGGCACACCGGCGGGTCGGCTTGAGCGACGATCTCGACCAGATCGACGTCTTGTTCGCCCGCGAGGCGCAAGGCCTCGGTGATGCTCACGATGCCCAGAGGTTCGTTCTCGGGGCCGTTCAGGCGGACTTCAGGAGCCAGGATCTCGCGGTTGAGGCGGTGCTTGCGCTCAGCGTTCGGAGTACGGCGGTCAGCAAAAGTAGCGATGGTTCAAATCCTTCAACAGACCCCAAGGCAGCGGAGCCCAACAATTGTTCGAAACGCGCCCGGCTTCCGGGTACGCCGCCACATCAGTGACGGCGCAGGTGTTTTCACACTCTTTGGGCAATGTCGCCGGCGATCTTCTGAGTGAAGTCGGCCAGTGGCATCACACCGAGGTCCTGGTTGCCCCGGGCGCGCACCGCAACGGTCCCGTTTGCCTTCTCCTTGTCGCCCACGACCAGGATGTACGGAACCTTCTGCATTGAATGCTCACGGATTTTATAGGTAATCTTCTCGTTGCGCAAATCAGACGCCACCCTAAGTCCTTGTTTTTGCAGCGTTTTGACGACTTCCCGGGCGTAGTCGGCCTGTGCGTCGGTGATGTTGAGCACGCTCACCTGCAGCGGCGCGAGCCAGGCCGGCAGAGCGCCGGCGTGCTGCTCGATCAGGATGCCGATAAAACGCTCCAGGCTGCCGACGATCGCGCGGTGCAGCATCACCGGCGCCAGGCGTTCGCCGGTTTCCGCCACGTACTCGGCGCCCAGGCGCTCCGGCATCGAGAAGTCGACCTGCATCGTGCCGCATTGCCACTGCCGGCCGAGCGCATCTTTCAGCGTGTATTCGATCTTCGGGCCATAGAACGCACCGTCGCCCGGCGTCACCTCGAACTCGCAGTTTGAGCGACGCAGGCTTTCCATCAAGGCGAACTCGGCCTTATCCCAGACTTCTTCCGAACCGATGCGCGCGGCCGGCCTCGTGGCCACCTTGTAGATGATGTTGGCGAAGCCGAAGTCGGCATAGACCTTCTGCAGCAGCGCCGTGTAGGCCACGCACTCGCCCAAGATCTGGTCTTCCAGGCAGAAGATGTGGCCGTCGTCCTGCGTGAACCCACGCACCCGCATGATGCCGTGCAGCCCGCCGGTCGGCTCGTTGCGGTGGCACTGGCCGAACTCACCGTAACGCAGCGGCAGGTCGCGATAACTCTTGATGCCTTGTTTGTAGATCAGGATGTGGCCGGGGCAGTTCATCGGCTTGAGCGCGTAGTCGCGCTTCTCCGATTCGGTCACGAACATGTTTTCGCGGTACTTGTCCCAGTGGCCCGTCTTCTCCCACAGGCCCTGGTCGAGCAACTGCGGGCCCTTGACCTCCTGGTAGCCGTTGTCGCGGTACACGGCACGCATGTACTGCTCGACCTGCTGCCACAGCGCCCAGCCCTTCGGGTGCCAGAAGACGAGGCCCGGCGCGTGTTCGTCGATGTGGAACAGATCGAGCTCGCGGCCGAGTTTGCGGTGGTCGCGCTTCTCAGCTTCTTCGAGCATGTGCAGGTACTGCTGCAACTCGTCTTTCGTCGCCCAGGCCGTGCCGTAGATGCGCGTCAGCATCTCGTTGCGGTGGTCGCCACGCCAGTAGGCGCCGGCCACCTTCATCAGCTTGAAGTGCTTGAGCTTGCCCGTGCTGGGCACGTGCGGGCCGCGGCACAAGTCTTCGAACGCACCTTCGCGGTAGAGCGACACGTCTTCATTCGCCGGAATGCTGGCGATGATCTCGGCCTTGTAGGCCTCGCCGAGGCTCTTGAAGTAGGCGACGGCCTCGTCGCGCGGCAACACGCGGCGCTCGACCTTCTCGTCCTTGCGCACCAACTCCGTCATCTTCGCTTCGATCGCAATCAGGTCTACGGGCGTGAACGGGCGCTTGTACGAGAAGTCGTAGAAGAAGCCGTTCTCTATCACCGGGCCTATCGTGACCTGAGCGTCGGGGAACAGTTCCTTCACCGCATACGCGAGCAGGTGCGCCGTCGAGTGGCGGATCACGTCCAGGCCGGCCGCGTCCTTGTCTGTGACGATGGCCAGCGCGGCATCGTTTTCGATCAGGAAGCTCGTGTCGACGACACGGGCAGCGTCGCCCTGCCCCACGCGCCCGGCGAGCGCCGCCTTGGCCAGACCGGCGCCGATCGAAGCCGCCACTTCGGCCACCGTCACCGGGCCGGGGAATTCACGCTTCGAACCGTCGGGCAATTGAATCGAGACCATTTTGTTACTCCAGAAATGCAAAAGGCGCGGACTGAGCCGCGCCTTGAACGAAAAGGGAATGGGATGAAAGGTCGAGACGCGCGGCCGACTAGACCTTCTGGAAGAAGGTGGTAGTTCGCGGTGTCATAACCATCATTGCCTTTCTCTTTCCTTGTTCATCGCACATGTTCGTGAAAGCGTCGATTCTAGCCGCGCCCGCTCAGATGGGCATCAGCGACACGTTCGCCGTGCGCTCGATCAGCCACAGCACGCCGACCAGGATCGCCGCGAACGAACCGCCGCGGATCACCCACGAGCGGTAACCCGGCCGCTGGCGCAGCAGGAACAGCAGCGCCGTCACGCACACGACGATCAGCAGTTGCCCCAGTTCCAGGCCGACATTGAACTGCAGCAGCGCCCAGGCGAACGCCGAGGTCGGCAGGTTCAACTCGGCCAGCACGCCGGCGAAACCGAAACCGTGGATCAGGCCGAAGAAGAAGGTCACGACGACGCGACGCACCGGAAAGAACGGCCAGACGTTGTCGAGCGCGGCCAGGATGATGGTCACGGCGATCGCCGGCTCGATGAACGCCGGAGAGAGCGAAACAATCTTCAGCGCCGCAAGACCCAGCGTGATCGAATGCGCCACGGTGAAGGCCGACACGATGCCCACGATGGGCAGCACCGCCTGCGACAAACGCTCGACCGGCCGCCAGCCTTCCGGCGTGCGCCGCATCACCGACGGCAGCAGCAGGCACAGCAGGAACAGCACGTGGTCGTAGCCGGTCAGGATGTGGCGCACACCTTCGCGCAGAAATTCCCAGCGGGAACCGTCGACGGCATATTCACCGGCCGCGCGCGCGACGGCTGGCGCGGCCGGGGGCGCGCCGGGAGCAGCCTGAGTCGGGTCGAGCATCGCCAGCTTCAGCGGTTCGCCAGCCCGCTGAATCCGGGCAATGCCGCGGTGCGTCGGGTCGACCTCGCGGAACAGGCTGTAGCGAATCACCGGCGACTGGGCCAGCACGCAGTCGGAGGCAAGGAACAGCACCGCGTAGGCGCCGTCGTTGCGCCGCTCAAGCGCACGATCGGTGGCACGCAGAGTGCAACCATCGATCAGCAAGCGCGCCAACGCATAGTCCTGCACCCGCGGCCAGGCCGACTTCACCTCGGCCCAGGTCAGCTTGCCGTCTTCGTCGGCATCGAGATCGAGCACTGCGTCGAGGTCACGCAGTGCGATGTCCCAGCGCAGCGTCATGCCGGAGGCACCCGCATCGAGTTGCAGATAAGCGTCGCTCGACTTGTGTGCGTGCGCCGGTGCCGCTGCGCCGCACAAGGCGGCGCCGATCCACAGCGCGCGCAGCAGCGGCGCGCGCTTCAGTCTTTCAC
>JAYVTD010000102.1:0-9298 GCA_043774765.1 Rhizobacter sp.
CAGATCGACGACATCTCGATGTTCGGCATCCACTTCGGCAAGACCCAGCACCTGTTCGGCATGGAGTTCCCGAAGGTCACGAACTATTACTACCTGTTCCTCGCGCTGGTGCTGATCGCGATCCTGGTCTGCTACCGCCTCGAGCGCAGCCGCATCGGCCGCGCCTGGATGGCGATCCGCGAAGACGAGGTCGCTGCCAAGGCGATGGGCATCAACACCCGCAACCTGAAGCTGCTGGCCTTCGGCATGGGCGCCACCTTCGGAGGCGTGTCGGGTGCGATGTTCGCCACCTTCCAGGGCTTCATCTCGCCCGAATCGTTCAGCCTGCAGGAGTCGGTGATGATCGTCGCGATGGTCGTTCTTGGAGGCATCGGCCATCTGCCCGGTGTGATCGTCGGCGCCTTGTTGCTGTCGGCCCTGCCCGAGGTGCTGCGCTACGTGGCCGGCCCGTTGCAGGCGATGACCGGCGGGCGGCTCGATGCGTCGATCCTGCGCCAGTTGCTGATCGCGCTGGCGATGATCGGCATCATGCTGTCGCGCCCACGCGGCCTGTGGCCTTCGCCGGAGCACGGCAAGGCCGCGCCCATGGCCCCCTCCAAGTGAACGGGAGCAGCACATGAGCGAAACCATTCTCAAGGTCAGCGGTGTCTCCAAGCGTTTCGGCGGCCTGCAGGCGCTCTCCGAAGTCGGCATCACGATCATGAAGGGCCAGGTCTACGGCCTGATCGGCCCGAACGGCGCCGGCAAGACCACCTTCTTCAACGTGCTGACCGGCCTGTACACGCCCGACTCCGGCTCGTTCGAGCTCGGTGGCAAGCCCTACAAACCGACGGCGGTGCACGAGGTCGCGAAAGCCGGTATCGCACGCACGTTCCAGAACATTCGCCTGTTCGCCGAGATGACGGCGCTCGAGAACGTGATGGTCGGGCGCCACGTGCGCACCGAGTCGGGCCTGATCGGCGCGGTGTTCCGCACCAAGGCCTTCAAGGCCGAAGAAGCCGCGATCGCCACGCGCGCGCAAGAACTGCTCGACTACGTGGGCATCGGCCGCTTCGCCCAGTACAAGGCGCGCACGCTGAGCTACGGTGACCAGCGCCGCCTCGAGATCGCGCGTGCCCTGGCCACCGACCCGAAGCTGATCGCGCTCGACGAGCCCGCAGCCGGCATGAACGCGAGCGAAAAGGTGGTGCTGCGTCAGCTGATCGACCAGATCCGAAAAGACGGCCGCACGATCCTGCTGATCGAACACGACGTGAAGCTCGTGATGGGCCTGTGCGACCGCCTGACCGTGCTCGACTACGGCAAGCAGATCGCCGAAGGCACGGCCGCCGAAGTGCAGAAGAACGAGAAGGTGATCGAGGCTTACCTCGGCGCCGACCACAAGAACCACTGAGGGCGCGGATCATGGCAAAAACAATGCTCAAGGTGACCGGCCTGAAGGTCGCTTACGGCGGCATCCAGGCGGTCAAAGGTGTTTCTTTCGAGGTCAACGAAGGCGAACTGGTCAGCCTGATCGGTGCCAACGGCGCCGGCAAGTCGACCACGCTGAAAGCCATCACCGGCTTGCAGCCGGCCGCCGCTGGCGACATCGAATACCTCGGCAAGTCGATCAAGGGTCAGGGCCCCTGGGACCTGGTCAAGCAGGGCCTGATCATGGTACCCGAAGGCCGTGGCACCTTCACCCGCATGACGATCACCGAGAACCTGCAGATGGGCGCGTTCGTGCGCAACGACGACGCGCAGATCGAGCTCGACATCGAAAAGGTGTTCTCGATCTTCCCGCGCCTGAAAGAGCGCCGCAACCAGCTCGCCGGCACCATGAGCGGTGGCGAGCAGCAGATGCTGGCGATGGGCCGGGCGCTGATGGCCAACCCCAAGGTGCTGCTGCTCGACGAGCCGTCGATGGGCCTGTCGCCGATCATGGTCGACAAGATCTTCGATGTCGTCAACGACATCCACCAGCGCGGCACCACCGTGCTGCTGGTCGAGCAGAACGCCAGCCGCGCGCTGCAGCTGGCTTCGCGAGGCTATGTGATGGACTCCGGCGAAGTGACGATGAGCGGCGAGGCCAAGGCTTTGCTCAACGACCCGAAGGTGCGCGCCGCTTACCTCGGCGAATAGAGCCACGGGCCCGCCCGCGGGCGCCGGGTCACCGCAGGGGCGGGCGATACAATTCGCCCGTCATGAACATGCCCGCCAGCCCCCTCTCCGGCCGCGCCTTGCGGCGCGACTTCTGTGTCGCGCGGCGCTGCGGCATCGCTCTGCGTGGTGTCGAGGCGTCGGCTCCGTGACGCTCGATCTGCAGGTCTCCCCCCACGTGTCTCTCACGCCGCTGATGTTTCACCGCGGGCATGCGGGCGCGGCTGCACCGGCGCGCGCGCTCGGCGGGCGCCGGGTCGGTGCCGGCACGGGGCTGTTCGAACGTGAACTGCTGGCCCCCGGCGGCGCGGTGGTCGACCTCTGGTCGGGCAGTGCCGACGTGCGCACGCAGCGCCACGGCTGTGTGCACTTCAGGAGCGACGGCCAGTGGCTGCACGGTTTCGCGGAGATCGACGACGCAGCGACCGACGGCGGCCTGCACGCTGCGGCCCGCCGGGCCTACACCGAACTGTTCGAGGTGCTCGCCCGAAGCGATTGCCCTTACCTGTTGCGGCTGTGGAACTACATCGCGCGCATCAACGCGCCCGATGCCGACGGCGTGGAGCGTTACCGCCACTTCAATTCCGGTCGCCAGCAGGCCTTCATCGACGCGCGCCGCAGTGCCTTCGACGGCACACCGGCCGCGTGCGCGCTGGGCACGGCCGAAGGCCCGCTGCGGGTGTTTTTCCTGGCCGGCCGGCGGGCGCCGCTGGCAATCGAAAACCCGCGCCAGATCAGCGCCTACCGTTACCCGGCGACCTACGGTGCACGCAGCCCGACGTTCTCGCGCGCCGCCCTCGCCGACGTGGGCGGTGGCCGCCAGGCACTGTTCATCTCGGGCACCGCCAGCATCGTCGGCCACACCACGCTGCACATCGGCGACGTGCGCCGCCAGACCGAGGAGAGCCTGGCCAACATGGCCGCGGTGCGTGAGGTTGCGGCCGTGCGTGCCGCGGCCGCGTTCGACGTGTCGGCGCTGTTCTACACCGTGTACCTGCGCCACCCCGGCGACATGGCGGTCGTGCGCGAGGTGTTCGAGCGCCACGTCGGGGCGCACAGCGCCGCCGCGCGCGAGGCCATCTACCTGCAAGCCGACATCTGCCGCGCCGAACTGCTGGTCGAGATCGAAGCCCATGCGTTCGTCGATCAGGAGTCGCCGGTTTGAAGCTGCCCCGTTCGATGGCCGTGGCGCTCACGGCGCTGGCCTGCCACGCGGGGGCGGCCGAACCGACCGAGCCGGCGCTGGTCGCGCCCGCCGGGCTGCAGGTGCCGAAGCCCGCTGCCGAAACCGCCACCAGCGTCAAACGCCCGCTGTGGGAGCTCGGCATCGGCGTAGCGGGCTTGAGCCTGCCCAACTACCGCGGCTCCGACCAGAGCAGCGTCTACCTGCTGCCCTTGCCTTACGTGGTCTATCGCGGCACCTTCCTGAAGGCCGACCGCGACGGCACCCGTGCCCTGCTGCTCGAATCGCAGCGCGTGAAGGTCGACGTGAGCGTGGCCGCTTCCACACCCACACGCAGCCGCGACAACGTGGCACGCCAGGGCATGCCCAACCTGCCGGGCACCTTCGAGATCGGGCCCAACGTCAACATCACGCTGCTCGGTTCTGCCGACCAGAAACCGCGGCTCGAGCTGCGCCTGCCGCTGCGCGCCGCCATCACTTTGCAGCGCTCGCCGAAGTCGGTGGGCGCCACGTTTTCGCCGCACCTGAACCTCGATCTGGCCGAAGTGGCCGGAGGCTGGAACGTCGGCCTGCTGATCGGGCCGCAATTCGGCGACCGCCGCTACCACCAGCAGTACTACGGCGTCGATGCGGCCTACGCCACGCCGCAGCGGCCGGCCTACAGCGCGCGCGGCGGATACGCCGGCTGGGACGCGATCGCAGCCACCTCGCTCCGCTTCGGCAACATGTGGGTCGGCGCCTTCGTGCGCTACGACAACCTGCGCGGCGCGGCCTTCGAAGACAGCCCGCTGGTGCGGCGCACGTCGGGCGTGACGGCAGGTCTCGGTGTCTCGTGGGTGCTGGGCACCTCGTCCGAGCTTGTCGACAGCCCCAACTAAGAAGCTGTGAACGAATCCCACACACCCGCTCATCCCACCGCAACGCGCCCAATCGGCGTTGCAAATGCTCGCCGTGCCCTGAGGCACGACTGCGCTTTGCGTCTTGATTGGGCGCGCTGCGGCGGTCTGCTCGGGCGCGCCGGATTCCTTCACAGCTTCTGAGGTGCCGTTTGAGGGTCTTGCGGCGCTTCGTCCACAGCGTGATGTTCTACGTGCTGCTGACCCACCTGGCGATGATGTCGCTGACGTGGAGCCTGGTGGCGATCGTGCTGTACCCGCTGCTTTCGCGCGAGAACGGCGTGGTCGTGGGGCGCGCTGCGATCTCGTCGGTCTACCGTGGCTTCTGGAGCTGTGCGCAGGCGCTCGGCCTGATGCGCATCGACTACGAGGCGCTCGACGTGCTGAACGACGACGCCGGTCTGATCATCGCCGCCAACCACCCGAGCCTGCTCGACGCGATGCTGGTCGTGGCGCGGGTGCCGAGGGGCATCTGCATCATGCGCGCCAGCCTGATGCACAACCCGTTCCTCGGCGCCGGCGCGCGGCTGGCGCGCTACATCCGCAACGACCCGCCGCGCGGCATGATCCGCAGCGCCGTCGCCAACCTGCAGGCCGGTGGCCAGCTCGTGCTGTTCCCCGAAGGCACACGCACCGTCACCCTGCCGATCAACCCGTTTCGCCCCGGCATGACGCTGATGGCGCACATGGCGCAGGTGCCGATCCAGACCGTCATCATCGAAAGTGAGTCGCCGTATCTCGGCAAGGGCTGGCCGATCTGGCGCACGCCGGAATTTCCGGTCGTCTTCAGCGCGCGGCTCGGCCAGCGCTTCGCACCCGAGGCCGATCACATGGCGCTGCTCAAGCGCATCGAAACCTACTTCTCGAACGAACTCAGCCAATGACGGCCGCCTCGACCACGCACCTGGTGCTGATCCCCAGCTACAACACCGGCAGCATGCTGCTGCAGACGGTGCGCTCGGCGCGCGCGCAATGGAGCCCCGTGTGGGTCGTGATCGACGGCAGCACCGACGGCAGCGCGGCAGGTGTGCGCGAACTCGCCGCGAGCGACCCGGGCCTGAAGCTGATCGAACTCGAAGTCAACAGCGGCAAGGGCGCGGCCGTGTTGCACGGCCTGCAGGCCGCGCGCGACGCCGGCTTCACCCATGCGCTGACGATGGACGCCGACGGTCAGCACCCGGCCGACCTGATCCCGACGTTCATGCAAGCCTCGCAGCAGCACCTCAACTCGATGGTGCTCGGCCGGCCGGTGTTCGACGCTTCGGCGCCGCTGTTGCGGGTGCGCGGTCGCAAGGTCTCGAACTGGTGGACCAACCTGGAAACACTGGGCGCCGGCATCGACGATTCCCTGTACGGCTTCCGGGTCTATCCGGTCGCCGACCTGATCGCAGTGATGCGCCGCCAGCCCTGGATGCGCCGTTTCGACTTCGACACCGAAGCCGTCGTGCGCCTGGCCTGGCGCGGCGTGGCGCCGATCAACCTCGCGGCACCGGTGAAATACCTTTCAGTCGACGAAGGCGGCGTCTCGCACTTTCGGTATGGCCGCGACAACGTGTTGCTGACCTGGATGCACCTGCGCCTGATGCTCGAATTCGTGCTGCGCCTGCCCGGGCTGCTGTTCCGGCGTTTGGCGGGGCGGCCACCGTTTCAGCACCGCTGAGCCTGCGCCGGCAGCGCCACGCGCGCTCGTGTACCGTAAACTGACTTGACACTTCGCGAGCCCTCCGATGAACCGTCCCGACCTGCTGCGCCGCCGCCTCGTGCAAGCTTCGCTGGCGTTGCCCGCTGCGCCCTTGCTGAGTGCCTGCGCGGCACCGATGCCCGTGTCGTTGAATGCCACCACCACGCCGGCCGCGCGGGCGCTGTTGATGGAAAGCGCCCAAGCCCACGGTCTCGCGGCATTTCAGGCGCTGCGCGACGTGAGCGTCAGTTACTCGGGTGAATGGCGCGCGTTGATCGGAAGAATCCAGCCCGCCATCGTCGACGCGAGTTTTCGCGCCAGTTCCGAAGAGCGCCTGCTGCTGCGCGAAGGCATCGTCGCGCAGGCCCACAGCGGCCCCGGCGGGCGCAAGCAGGTGCTGCGGCGCACGGCGCCGGGCGGGCAGGGCGAGATCAAGGTCTGGTTCAACGGCGAAGAAGCGCGTGATGTCGAGCGGCGCTCGGCGGCGGCGATCGTCGTCGACAACTACAGCCTGTTCCTGCTCGGCCCGCTGCTGCTGGTCGATCGGTCTTGGGCCGACAAGCTGTCGGGCATGGAGATCAGCGGTGTCGAGTGGGTCGAAGACCAGGAGTGCGACGTGCTGCGGCTGCGCATCGCGCCGGGCAACGGCTTCTCGTCACAAGATCAGCTCGCGCTCTTCATTGACCGCAAACAAAGGCTGATGCGCCGCATCCGCTTCACGCTCGACGGTTTCGCGGGCACGCTCGGCGCCATCGCCGAGACCGAGACCTTCGACCACCAGACGCTGCACGGCGTGCGCTGGCCGACGCGTTTTTACGAGCGCGTGCTGCGGCCGATCAGACTGCCGGCGCACGACTGGCGCCTGACCGGGCTTGACGTGAACCGGGGGTTTTCGGCGAGCGAGATCGACGGCCCGGTTTTCAGCGGCGCGGCGGCGGCACCGGCGGTCAGGCTCAAGGCGTGACGGACGAGCGGCAGCTCAGACCATCGCGCCGTTGACCGAGATGATCTGCCCGCTGATGTAAGCGGCGTCGTTGCCCGCCAGAAACGCCACCAGCGCCGCCACCTCGTCGGCCGTGCCGGCGCGTTTCATCGGCACCAGGCGCTCGATCAGCGCCTTGTCGAACACCGCTTCGGCCATGCCGGAATCGATGATGCCGGGCGCGACCGCGTTGACCGTGATGCCGCGGCTCGCCACTTCGAGCGCGAGCGCCTTGGTGGCGCTGTTGAGCGCGCCCTTGGCCGCGGCGTAGTTCACCTGGCCGCGATTGCCGGTGAGCGAGGCGACCGAAGAGATGTTGATCACACGGCCCCAGCGGGTGCGGATCATCGGCAGCATCAGCGGTTGCGTGACATGGAAGAAACCGTTCAGCGACACGTCGATTACGTGTTGCCACTGCGCTTCACGCATCGCCGGGAACACCGCGTCGTCGTGCGTGCCGGCGTTGTTGACGAGGATCTGCACCGGCCCGGCCAGCAGCAGTCTTTCGCAGGCCAGGAGCGTGGCGGTGCGATCGGTCAGGTCGAAGGCGCAGGCTTCGGCGCTGAAGCCTTCGGCCCTGATTTTCTCGGCCAGCGCCTCGGCCGCGTCGATGCGCTTGTTGGCGTGCACGATCACGTGTGCACCCTCCCGCGCCAGGCGCATCGCGATGGCGCTGCCGAGCCCACCGCTGGCGCCGGTAACAAGGGCGCGTTTTTTCGTTGTGGTGTTCATGCGAGTGGGGTGTTGAGCACGACCGCGGCGCGGCCTTCGGCCACCGGTTCGCCGGCGTGGCTGATCATGAAGGCGTAGAGAATCTGGCGCGCGTCGCCGGCCTGGCGCGTGGCGGTGATGTGCAACTCGCCGGCCAAGTCGTCGAGCCGCAGCCGGTGCAGTTGCACACCGCGGGTGCTGGCCAGGTAGCCCGGCGTCGCCGGCACGCCGGTCTCGATGCCGATCAATGCGCCGTGCAGTGCCATCGCCTGCGCCGCGTACTCGATGGCATTGGGGGAGAGCAGGCCACTGCGGGTGCGCAGCGGGTTGTGCGGGTCGCGGTGGTTGTCGGCGCGGCAGACGATGTGCTGCTTGTCCCAGGCGTCGAGTGATTGCACCAGGCACATCGTGCCGCTGTGCGGGATCAGTTCGGCGATCTGCGCCTGCACCAGGGTCTGCGCCGGTGTCGTCATGCCAGAGCGTGCAGGTTGACGCGCTGCAGCGTGACCTTCAAGGTCAGCGTGGGCAGGTAGGCGAGCGCGAATGTCTGCGGCTGTTCTTCGCCGCGGGCCAGCGCCTGCAGCAGCGGCAGGCCGCACGCGGCGGGGATGGCGGCGCGCAGCGCTTCCAGCGACGCGTCTGCGCACGCAGTCGGCACGCCCGCGCCGGGCACGAGCTCGATGCCCAGCGAGGCGAGCGAACGCTCCGAGCGTTTCGCGCTCAGCACCAGTGCGATGCCGAAGTTGTCGGGCAGCGGCCGCGCCGCGTGCAGCGGCTCGGGGTAAGGTGTGTCGCTCGCGACCAGCAGGATCGGCGCGCCGCTCAGCGCCACGCTCGTTGCCGCTTCGATCAGCCCGGCGCCGAAGCTCGCGTCGAACGCACCCAGGCTGGTCGACGCGGCGCGGCTCGCCACCGCAATGTGCCAGTAGCCGGCCGCGGCGTTGTGCACCGAGTTCGTGAAGCGGGTCGGCGACACCATCGGCGTGTCGGTCGCCAGCGTTTCGCACAGGATGTGGCAGTTGCCACCTTCGCCACTCGACGCGCTGAACACCGTGGCCAGGGTGTGCGGGTCGGCGCCGGCGTGGGCCACCGCTTCGTCGGCCACCGCCATTGCGAGCTTCACGGCCGCACCGGCGCGGCGCCGTTCGGCCGGCGGCAGGCGCGTCGGCGGCGGCAGCACCGAGGGCACGAAGACGTGCGGATGTTCGCCGCGCAAGGTGGCGAGCGAAGAAGACCACGAGGTCAGGCCCGGGCCGAGCACGCCCACGCCGTCCACCCACACCGTGAGGCTGCTCATAGGGAAACCTCCGTGCTACGCACTGCGGTGCATTCGCCAAAAGCAACGAAGGAGCCCCCTTGTGGCCCTCGGCGGCCCGGCGGGCTCATCGCACTGCTCCGAAAACCAGGCTCGCGTTCGAGCCGCCAAAGCCGAATGAATTCGACAGCACGTGGCGCAAGGGCGCATGGCGGTTGTGCTGCAGGTAGTTCACGTGCAGGGCCGGGTCGAGGGTCTGCAGGTTCAGCCCGCCGGGCATGAAGCCGTGTTGCAGGGCCAACAAGGCGATCACCGCTTCGACGCCGCCCGCCGCGCCCAGCGTGTGGCCGGTCGCGCCCTTGGTCGAGCTGCACGCGGTGGTGTTGCCGAACACGTGGCCGACGGCACGGTCTTCGGCCGAGTCGTTGCTCGGCGTGGCGGTGCCGTGCAG
>JAYVTD010000103.1:0-5114 GCA_043774765.1 Rhizobacter sp.
TCATGCGGCGCTACGCGCTGCCCAACCCGTACGAGCGGCTGAAGGAGTTGACCCGCGGCAAGGTGATCACGCGCGAGGCGGTCCAGGCCTTCATCCGGACGCTGGAGATTCCTGCGCCCGAGCGTGAGCGGCTGCTGGCGATGACGCCGGGCAACTACACCGGGATCGCCGCGGCGCTGGCCGAACGGATCGGGTGATGCCGATGAACTTCACCACCCAACTCGCCCGCGCCGAGGCGCTGAACGACTCGATGCTGTGCGTCGGCCTCGACCCCGACCCGGCGAAGTTCCCCGGCTCGTGGCAGGGCGACGCCTCGCGCATCTTCGACTTCTGCGCCAGCATCGTCGACGCGACGCGCGACCTGGTGATCGCGTTCAAGCCGCAGATCGCCTACTTTGCCGCGCACCGCGCCGACGACCAGCTCGAGCGGTTGATCGCGCACATCCACGCCGTCGCGCCCGAGGTGCCGGTGATCCTCGACGCCAAGCGCGGCGACATCGGCAGCACCGCCGAGCAGTACGCCCACGAAGTATTCGAGCGCTACCGCGCCGACGCGGTGACGCTCTCGCCCTTCATGGGCTTCGACTCGGTCGAGCCCTATCTGGAGTACGAAGGCAAAGGCGTGATCCTGTTGTGCCGCACCTCGAACCCGGGCAGCGCCGACCTGCAAGCGCAAACGCTGCAATCGGGCGACAAGGTCTTCGAGCACATCGCACGCCTGGCCAGCGGGGCCTGGAACCAGGGCGGCCAGCTCGGCTTGGTGGTCGGTGCGACCTACCCAGCCGAAATCGCCCGGGTGCGCGAACTCGCGCCGACGCTGCCGCTGCTGATTCCCGGCGTGGGCGCGCAGGGCGGTGACGCGGTCGCGACCGTGCGCGCCGGCTGGCACGGCGACAACGAGGGCCGCACGCTCGCGCCGGTCATTGTGAACTCGTCGCGTGCCGTGCTGTACGCCAGCCGCGGCAGCAACTTTGCAGAAGCGGCGCGCGCTGCCGCGCTCGCCACCCGCGCCGAACTGAACCAGGCGCGCCGCCCGGCGGCCGCGACCACCTGAGCTCGACGCCACAGCGCATGGCCACGCCACTCAAGCCGGCCAACGAAGCCGTCATGCACGGCATGGTCACGCGCCTGATCGGCCGCTACTACTTCGGCACCACAGGCGCGGCGGCGCTGGTTTCTGCGCTGATTCTCGGCACGCTGCAGAGCGTGGTCAGCGCCGAGGCGCGCACCGCCGTCGTGCTGGGCCTGGTGCTGTTCGCGGGCGCATGCCTTTGGGCGGCGCGGCGCAGCGACGCGCCATCGTTTCCGATGGTGGCGGTCTTGTGCCTGGTGGGGCTCGTATCGGTCACTTTTGTGGGTTCGGTCGGCCTGCTGATGAACAACGGCATCCGCAACCCGGCGCTGGGCTTTCTGGCGCTGATCGTGTGCGTGCTCAGTGCCATGACGGGCTGGCGCTGGGGCCTGCTGCTGTGCCTGACGGCGCTGCTCGCGATCTCTGCACTCGCGTTCGCAGAAGTCTCGGGCCTGCTGCCCGCGCCGCCCGCATCCACGCCATGGTTGCCGGTGTTGCTGTTCCAGAGCCTCGTGGTGGCGTGCAGCTGGGTCGGCGGCAGCCTGATCTCGCGCGTGCTCACCCACTACCTGCGCACCACCGCGCTGCGCGAGCAGCGCTTTCGCGGCCTGCTGCGCATCGCCGCCGACCGCTACTGGGAACAGGACCAGAAATTCCGCTTCACCTACATGGCACAAACACGCGACGGCAAACCCGGCAGCGAGCGCGACAGCTGCGCCGGCTGGGACATCGCCCACATGGGCCTGAACGACGACCAGCTCGACGCCCACCGTGCCGACCTGGAAGCACACCGCCCTTTTTCCGGCCTGCTGGTGCGGCGCCGCAACGAGCAGGGCCACAACCGCATCCACAGCATCAGCGGCGAACCCAAGTACGACGCAGCCGGCGTGTTCACGGGCTACTGGGGCGTGACCCGCGACGTGACCGACGAGCTGCGTGCACAACGCGCCGTGAAGGCCACCGAAACGCGCTACCGCGAGCTGTTTGCACGCTCGCCTTCGCCGCTGTTGCTGCACCGGCGCGGCGTGGTGTTCGATGCGAACGAGGCTGCGGCGCGCCTGTTCGGCTTCGAGCACGCCGCGGCGATGATCGGGGTCGACGTGCTGACGCTGTTCCCGTCGACAGAAACGCGCCGGCGTGTCGTCGACCGCATGACCCAGCTCGATGCGCTGCCGATCGGCGAAGGGCTGCCGGTGGTCGACCTGCAGACGCGCTCGGTCGATGGCCGCTTCCTCAGCCTGCAGGTCACAGGCGTGCGCGTGGACACCGCCGGCGGCCCGGCCATCCTGTCGATCTTCTTCGACATCACCGCACGCCAGGCCGCCGAAGCGGCACTGCGGCGATCGGAAGCGATGCTCTCGCACCTGTTCGCCACCAGCCCCGACTGCATCATGCTGATCGACATGGGCAGTGGCCGCTTTTCGCTGGTGAACGCTGCGTTCACACGGCTCGCCGGCTTCACGGCAGAAGAAGTGCAGGGCCGCACGCCGGCAGAGCTGGGCCTGTGGAGCGATGCCAGCAGCGCCGACCAGCTCACCGCGCGGCTCGCGCGTGGCGACGCCACCAGCGAGCTGCCGGCGGTGCTGGTGGCGAAGTCGGGCGCGCAGGTCTCGATGATGCTGGCCGCCGCGCGCTTCGTGATGGACCAGCGCGAGTACCTGGTCGTCAACGCGCGCGACGTGACCGAAACAGAACGCACGCGGCGCGAACACGCGGCCATTCTCGAGCGCGCCTCGATCGGCATCGCCTTCACGCGCGACCGGGTCTTCGTGCAGGCCAACCCGTACTTCGAGCGCATGTTCGGCTGGCCCGAAGGCGCCCTGCGCGACCAGCCCGGCTCGGTGGTCTGGCCCGACGAAGCTGGCTACGCCGAGTACGAGCGCCAGGCCGGCCCGCTGCTGTCGACCGGCCAGTCGTTCGAGCTCGAACTGCAGCTGCGCCGCCACGACGGCAGCGATTTCTGGTGCCGCCTGCTCGCGCAGGCCGTGGACCGCAGCGATCCGAGCCGCGGCGGCACCATCTGGATCACTGAGGACATCACCGAGCGGCGCCGGCTCGACCAGGCGCTGGCCGCGGCGCGCGACGCAGCCGAAGCCGCGAGCCGGGCCAAGTCGGCCTTTCTCGCCAACACCAGCCACGAGATTCGCACACCACTCAACGGCCTGCTCGGCCTGGCCCGGCTGGCGATGCAGGAAGACCTGGTCGACGCGCGCCGCCAGCAGTACCTGAACCAGATCTTCGACAGCGCGCAGAGCCTCTCCAGCATCATTTCAGACATCCTCGACGTGTCGAAAATCGAAGCCGGCAAGATCACGCTAGAAGACCTGCCCTTCGGCCTGCGCGACACGCTGCAGGCGGTGCACCACGCCTACCAGTCGCTGGCCGACGTGAAAGGGCTAACGCTCACCTTGAGCGTGGCCGACAGCGTGCCCGACACCGTGCGCGGCGACCCGGTGCGGGTGCGGCAGATCCTGTCCAACTTCATCACCAACGGCCTGAAATTCACCGACCGCGGCCAGGTGCGCATCGAAGCCTCGACCACGGCGCAGGGCTGGCTGCGGCTGGCTGTCGTCGACACCGGCCCGGGCGTGGAGCCCGACACGCAGGCGCGGCTGTTCATGCCGTTCTCGCAGGGCGACTCGTCGACCACACGGCGTTTCGGCGGCACCGGCCTGGGCCTGTCGATCTGCCGCGAGCTGGCGCGGCTGATGGGCGGCGAGGTCGGCCTGCAGAGCACACCGGGCGAAGGCAGCACCTTCTGGGCCGAGCTGCCGCTGCAGGCGGCCGAGCCGGCAGAGGCACCGGCCAGCACCGAGGCCAGCGACATCGACCGCCTGTTCGGTGCGCGTGTGCTGCTGGTCGAAGACAACCCCGTCAACATGATGATCGTGGTGGCCATGCTCGAACACTGGGGCGTGCGCGTGGCACAGGCGCACGACGGCAAGATGGCGGTCGAGGCGGTGCATGCCGCCAGCAGCCAGGGCGACCCGTTCGACGCGGTGCTGATGGACGTGCAGATGCCGGTGATGAGCGGCCACGAAGCGGCGCGCGAACTGCGCCGCCACTACGCTGCGCACCGCCTGCCGATTTTGGCGCTGACCGCCGCCGCGCTCGTCTCGGAGCGCGACGACGCGATGCGTGCCGGCATGAACGACTTTCTCACCAAGCCGATCGACGCGCCGAAGCTGCGCCAGTCGCTGGCGCGGCACGTGCAGGCGCGGGCGGTTGAACCGCAGGGCTAGTCGTCATGCCGACAGGCAGCTTCCTGGCTCGGCCGCGTACTCACACTCCATGCCAGAAGCGGCCACTGGTGGCGGGCGGCTCTACGGCCGTGAAGTCGAACTACGGCAGACGAGACGGTGTTCATTCCCGGGAACCGCCCGAAACCTGGTAGACGCAGTGATAGACGGCCTTGTTTGATCACTCGCGCTGCGACCACGCGACGCCGCGGTTCGTCTCAAGCAGTCCCACGCAGGGCTCGTTGAAGTGCCAGTAGGGCACGAACGAACGGGCCGGATAATGCATCGCCGAACCGAGTATCGTGACGGCGTGCTTTCATGCCAATCTGATGCGCGGGCTCCAGCTCGGACACGGAAGAGGAACCTATGGGTAGAGCGACTCCAAGGGGATGGTCTGCCCTCTGCATGGCGGGACCCGTGAGGTGTGCGCGATCGCGAAGCCAGCGCCTCTGGATACTCGCAGGCGTCTTGGCGCTGGTGGTGTGTGTCGCCTCTGGCGCTGTGTCGCCGGTTCGTACGCTCGTCGTGGGCAGCGAACAGCAGTTCCCCCCATTTGCGATCGGCATGACCGACGCCACGGCGGACGGGTTCACAGTCGAACTTTGGCGCGAAGTCGCCAAAGAGGAGGGCCTCGCCTACGCGATTCGCGTGCGCCCGTTTGACGAACTACTTCTGGGGTTCAAGTCCGGGAGTGTCGATGTCTTACTGAACCTCGCGCAGTCTGACGATCGGCGCAAATTCGCCGACTTCGCGCTGACCCATGCAGACGTTGGCGGTGCCATCTTTGTCCGTACCGGCGACAC
>JAYVTD010000104.1:0-11688 GCA_043774765.1 Rhizobacter sp.
CGACGGTCGCGAGCAGCACTGTGTTAACCCATGACATACGGCTGCTGACACTGAATATTGACGCGCCGCTGCGTTTCTGGGCCGGCCAGTACGTCGACATAACGATTCCGGGCACCGACATCACCCGGTCATTCTCGATGGCAAATGCCCCGGTGAATGGCACGCAGCTTGAGTTCATCATCAAGAAATATCCTGAGGGCGCGTTCTCGAAGCTGCTCGATGGCGATCTCGCGCCCGGCGCGCCGCTGGTCGTGAAGGGGCCGTATGGCACCTGCTTTCGTCGCGAGGAGCGACTTGGCCCGATGTTGCTGGTTGGCGGTGGCTCAGGAATGTCGCCGCTGTGGTCGATCCTGCACGACCACATCAACAGCGGCGAGCAGCGCCCCATCCGCTTCTTCTACGGCGCTCGCACCCAGATTGATCTGTTCCACCTTGAGCAGTTCGCGGCCTTGGAGAAGAGCTTGCCGGATTTTCGCTTCATCCCGGCCCTGTCGCATGCCGAAGACGGCGACGCGGGCTGGACCGGTGAGCGAGGCTTCGTGCACGAGGTACTTCAGCGCAGCTTGCACACCGATCTCTTCGCGGGCCAGATCGACGCCTACTCGTGCGGGCCAACGCCAATGATCGACGCGGTGCTGCCGGTGCTGCAGCGTGCCGGGGTCGAGCCCGAGCATATTCATCTGGACAAGTTCACCCCGGCGCTGCGCTGAAACGCAGGCCGGTCGCAAGGCGAGTTTTCACCGTTGACCACCCCATAGGAGACACGAAATGAGCGCAGTCATGCAACAACCCACACCGGTCGCATCCGGTGCCGCCGGGTCGGCCGTATTCCCCGGCTCAGACAGCCGCAAATACAACTATTTCGTCCCCAAGGGGCGCAAGGCAACGCACTACGAGGACATGACGCTGGACGTGCAGCCGGACCCCAAGGTCTACCTTCTGCAGGACTGGATCATCAACTTCGCCGACGGCACGCCGACTTACTTTGAGGGCTGGACCCAAGCCAAGAGCTCCGACTGGCGCCAGTACCGCGCCGTCGACCAGGAGTGGGAGCGTACCCACTACCAGCGCCAGTCGACCATCGTCGGCATGATCTCGAACGCCGTCGATAACGCGCGCCGTTCGGGCGCTGCGAAGCGTTTCGACCCGGCCTGGGTCAAGGTGATGCAAGACCATATAGGCGCGTACAAGCATGCTGAGTTCGGCCTCGGAACCTCGATGATGCAGGCCCAGCGCTACGGCTACAACCAGATGATCAACAGCGCGATCCTGACGAACTCATCGTACAAGCTGCGCTTCTCGCAGGACATCACGCTCTACCTGCGCGAGATTGGCCTGGACATCGCCGGCTTCGATACCGAGGCCGGCAAGAAGCACTGGGTCGAAGACCCGATCTGGCAGGAAACGCGCAAGGCGATCGAATCGATCATGGGCGCTACCGACTTCCTCGAGCAGTATTTCGCCGTCAACCTGGTGTTCGAACCGCTGGTAGGCGAGTTGTTCCGCAGCGGTTTCGTGATGCAGGCAGCGGCGGCGCAAAACGACTTCGTCACACCCACCGTGATCTCTGCGGCCGAAGCCGACTACGAGCGAAACCTCGCCAACACCGTGGAGTTGTGCCACATGCTCACAGCCGATGTGACGCATGGCGCGGCCAACCGCAAGCTGTTCAGCGGCTGGGCAGAAAAGCACGGCGCGCTGTGTCTGTCGGCCGCCAACCATCTGCAGCCAATCTGGTCGCTGCCGCGAGTCAAGGTGGCTAAATTCAGCGAAGCGCTGGACCACGCCAAGAACCGCATCAGGATGATCGCTGCGGAAGTTGGCTTCGATCTGCCGAAGAGCCTGTCGGCCTGATTGAGCGCGAGGGCGGTTTGTCCAAGTAGGCCAGTCGCACCGCTCTGCCGGACGGCAGGGCGGCAGCGCCTGGGCACCCAGACCGGCCAATGCAAAACGCCCCTCGGCTCAAGTCCACTGCCCCGCCAATCGTTCCACCTGATCAGGAAAATCGCCATGACACAAGCACAAGTAAGCGTCCACACGGACAACATCTTTCGCTCGATGAAAGACATGAAATTTGAAACCACGATTTCGCACCAGTGCGGGGTCACGATGAGCGACAGCGTCGATGCCCGCGCGATCGCCGAGCTGATGGCCACCAAGCCCGGCATCGTGGTCACCTACATGCCAGCGATGATTCGCATCGACGGTGACCCGAAGATCGAATTCATGATGGACGAGATCAGCGAGGCGCTTGGGCGGCCGATGACGCCGCACCTGTTCGAGATTTCTACCTCGACCCATTACGGCCGGATGGTGCTGGTCGACGACAACAACGTCACGCTGTTCGGCAATATGGAAGAGGCGATGGCATTCGAGTGACCGCCATGATCAGCGCCTCGACCACCCCCGACCCCGCTGCGACCTCGGTTCCGGCCGATGCGGTGTTCCGCCTCGTCTACCGCAGCCGCAGTAGGATCGAGCCGGCACGCTCTCAGCTGGCATTGAGCGACATCCTGGGTGTAGCCCGCAGCAAGAATGCCGCCTTGGGCATCACCGGCGCGCTGATGCTCTACCAGGACTGGTTCGCCCAGGTTCTCGAAGGCGACGAGGCCCGCGTGCGTGCCCTGTTCGCGACGATCCGCGCCGATGGCCGCCATGGCAGCGTGCAGGTGACCGAGCAGCTCGGCGGAGTGCGCCGGACCTTCCCACGCTGGGCGATGGCCCATGTGGGCGAGCACGGCCAGCCGGATTCGCCGCAGCTGGCAACTCCCGAAGGCACGACCACGGCTGCTCCCTGGCGGCTGAGCGACGAGCAGGAGAAGGTGGTGGCCGAACTGCGCAACCTCACTCGGGGCTACGGCATCGGCTCATAACAAGTCGGGCGTTAGCTCCCTTCATACAACAAACTCTCACGAGGCACACATCATGTTCAAAACCGCAAGCGGCGAAGAGATTTTCATCATCGACGGCCACGTCCACCTCTGGGATGCACGCAAGGCCAACATCAAGAACGTGCACGGCCAGCAGTTCATCGACTGCTTCTACGCCTACCACGCCAACCTGAGCCCGCCGGAATACAAGTGGGCGAAAGAGAAGTTCGACCACTACGGTGCGAAGCAGATGTACGAGGACTTGTTCGTCAGCGGCTACGACGACATGGCGATCTGCCAGCCGACCTACTTGACCGACTTCTACAAAAAAGGTTTCAACACCACCGAGAACAACTACGCGATGAAAGAGGCGCACCCGAACCGCTTCATCGTCAACGGTGCGTTCGATCCGCGCGACGGCGAAGCCGGCCTGGATTACCTCGAAGAGCTGTCGGCCAAGTACAAGATCAAGGGCGTCAAGCTCTACACGGCGGAGTGGCGCGGCGACAGCAAGGGCTACAAACTCTCCGACCCCGGCGCACAAAAATACCTCGAGCGCTGCGAGAAGCTGGGCATCAAGAACATCCACGTTCACAAGGGCCCGACGATTCTGCCGTTGAACCGTGACGCGTTCGATGTCGCCGACATCGACGACGCGGCAACCAGCTTTCAGAACCTGAACTTCATCGTCGAGCACTGCGGGCTGCCGCGACTCGACGACTTCTGCTGGATCGCCACGCAAGAGACGAATGTCTATGGCGGGCTGGCCGTCGTGCTGCCCTTCATCCACTCGCGGCCCGAGTACTTTGCGCACGTGATCTCCGAACTCTTGTTCTGGATCGGCGAGGACAAGATTCTCTACGGCAGCGACTACGGCATCTGGTCGCCGAAGTGGTTGATCGAGAAGTTCATGGCCTTCGAGTTGCCCGACAACGTGCGCAAAGAGACCGGCGTGAACCTGACGCTTGAGGCGAAGAAAAAGATCCTCGGCCTGAACGCGGCGCGACTCTACGGCGTCGACGTGGCGGCGCAGAAGAAGCTGCTCGCCGCGTCACGAGCGGCCGAGCTCGCCACTGCAAAATGAATTCGCCCGCCGCGCCGAACAGCGACCGCGTGGCGCAGGTGCGCGAGACACTCGCTCCGGTGTGCGATCCCGAGCTGGATGAGTCGGTCATCGAGCTCGGTTTCGTCACCACGATCGATGTCGATGCGCAGGGAGGCGTCGACATCGCGTTTCGCCTGCCCACGTACTGGTGCTCACCCAACTTCGCGTTTCTGATGGCCGACGACATGCGCAGTGCGGTGGCCGCGTTGCCCTGGGCCACGCGTGTGGGCGTTCATCTGGCCGATCACATGAACGACGCGCAGATCAACCAGGGGCTCGCGGGCGGCCTGTCGTTCAGCCAGACCTTCGGCGCTGAGGCGAGTGGCAATCTCGAGGCGCTGCGCCGCACCTTCGCGGTGAAGGCGTTTCAACGCCGCCAGGAGAAGCTGCTGCGCCACCTGCTCGATGCCGGTCATGCGGCCGAGGCGCTGCTGGCCTCGAGCTTAGAGCAGCTCGCGGCGCTCGGGCTCGATGACGCGGGGCAAGCCCTTCGCACACGCTATGTCGAGCGGCGTGGTGTCGTGGAGCACGGCGAGCTGGCACCGCACGCCCATGCCTTCGTCGACGAACACGGCGCGGCGCTCATGGCCAATACGTTGACTCAGTACCTGCGCGCGATGCGTCTGGTCGGCGTCAACACCGAGTTCAACGGCGCGCTCTGCCGCGGCCTGCTTCAGCAGCGCTATGGCGCGGGGGCACCTGGCGCTTCCGGCGTGCCGGCAAGAACGATCCACTTCATGCGTCAGGCTGCCTGAGGGCGGCTGCTCGAACTTCCACCCGCACTTCACTTCGACCCAAAAGGATCTCTCCCATGGCAAAGATCATGTTGCACGATGCCGAGGCCCGCGCGGCGCTCGGCAGGGGTGTGGCCAAGCTCGCGCGCGCGGTGCGCGGCACGCTCGGGCCGAGCGGCATGAACGTGATCATCGATCGACCGATCGGCACGCCGATGATCTCGCGCGACGGCGCGAGCATCGCCGACGAGATCGAGCTTGAAGACCCGTTCGAAAACATCGGCGCGCAGGTGCTGCGCGAGGTGTCCAAACAGACCAACCAGATCGCCGGCGACGGCACGACGACTGCCACCGTGCTTGCCGACGAGCTCGTGCAGCAGGGACTGGCAGCACTCGCCGCCGGCGCCAACGCGGTGGAGTTGGTTCAGGGCCTCGAGCTGGCGGTGGCCGACACCATCAGCGCCTTGAAGGCCATTGCCAAGCCGGTGAGCGGCACGGCACAGGTGCGCGCGGTGGCGATCGTCGCCGCCAACGACGAAGCGACCGGCAGCCTGGTGGCCGAGGCGTTGCAGCGCGTCGGCGCGACCGGCATCGTTGCGGTCGAATACGGCAGCACGGTGGAGACCACGCTCGAAGTGCTCGACGGCATGAGCTTCGACCGCGGTTACCTGTCGCACCACATGGTGACCGACGTTGAGAAGATGCAGGTGGTGCTCGACCACCCCTTCATCCTGATGACCGACCACAAGCTGCAGTCGCTCGAAGAAGTGGCGGTGCTGCAGGCCTTGATCAAAGACAAGGGCCGACCGCTGCTGATCATCGCCGAAGAGGTCGCGCCGGCCTGCGTGGTCGCGCTGCTGGCCGCGCGCGAGAAGGGCGGCGCGGTCGTCGCGGCGATTCATCCGCCCGAGTACGGCCACTGGCGCAAGTCGATGCTCGAGGACATCGCGATCACCACCGGCGGGCGCGTCATCGCGCGCGATCTCGGCGGCCGCATCGACGCCGTGCAGCTGCGCGACCTCGGCAGTGCCAAGCAGGTCCGCATCTCGGCCAACCAGACCGTGATTTCGGGTGGCGGCGGCGACGCTGCTGCCGTCGCGGCGCGGCGCCAGCAGGTCGAGCGCCAGTACGAGCTCGCGCCGCAGAACATCGAGCGCGACAAGTTCCAGGTGCGCCTGGCCAAGCTCTCGGGCGGCACCGCGCTGATCCTGGCCGGTGGCGCGACGCCGGTCGAACAAAAGCGCCGCCTGCACCTGATCGAAGACGCGATCAATGCGGCCCGGGCCGCGCTCGCCGAAGGCGTGGTACCCGGCGCTGGCGCGTCTTTGTTGCAGGTGGTGCCAGGCCTTGAGGCGCGCGTGGCGTCGACCAGTGGCAGCGTGCAGCAGGGCGTCAAGCTGCTGCAGCGCGCACTCGCCGAGCCGCTCGCCCAGATTGCGCGCAACCGGGGCCTGGACAGCGCGGCGATCGTAGCGCGTGCCGCACGGGCCGAGCCGGGCGTTGGCCTGGACGCGCGCAGCGGTGAATTCGTGCGCCTGGCCGAGGCCGGCATCATCGATCCGGTGCTGGTGAGTTGCACCGCCGTGCGCAACGCGGCGTCGGTCGCCGGCCTGATCCTGACGACGCAGACGCTCGTGGCGAGCAAGCCCGACACCTTCGACCCGACCGCCGGCCGCGCCGAAGGCGGCGGCGCGCAGGGCCTGGGCCGAGCTTGAGGAGGAGGCCATGCGCAGACCTTCATTCAAGATGCGTCGCCGCTGGATCGGCGTGGCCATCAACCTCGGCGGCCTGAGCATCGCCGTGAATGAGCTCGTGCGGCTCTGGCTCGGCTCTGCCTGAAGGCCCGAGCGCATGACGGACCTCGGCAGCACGGTTGACGTCCGGGCGTTCGCGCCTGGGCGTGCTCGGCTGTGGCGCTTCATCGGGCCGGCAAGTTTGATCAGCGTCGGCTACATGGATCCGGGCAACTGGGCCACTGACCTCGAAGGCGGCGCACGTTTCGGCTACCAGCTGCTGTGGGTGCTGCTCGCCGCGAATCTGATCGCGATGCTGTTGCAGACCCTGGCGGCGCGCCTGGGCATCGTCGGCGGGCGCGACCTGGCCCAGGCCTGTCGCGACCGCTACAGCACGCCGGTGGCCCGCGCGCTTTGGCTGCTGTGCGAGATCGCGATCATCGCCTGCGACCTCGCCGAGGTGCTTGGCGGGGCGTTGGCGCTGAACCTGTTGTTCTCGATTCCGCTCGCCTGGGGCGCGCTGATCACGGGGTTCGACGTGATGTTGGTGCTCATCCTTCAACACCACGGCATTCGCAAGCTTGAGAGCATTATCGCGGCGCTGGTCCTGACGATTGGCTGCTGCATGGCGCTGATGGTGTTTCTGTCGGGGCCGAGCTGGGCCGAGGTGGCGTCTGGCCTTGTACCGCACCTGGACGGCGCCAATCTGTATGTAGCTATCGCCATCCTCGGGGCGACGGTGATGCCGCACAACCTCTACCTTCACTCGTCACTGGTCAGCACCCGGCGCATCGACGTTGGCGTGGCGGCCAAGCGCGAGGCGCTGCGCTACAACCTGATCGACACCGCGCTGTCCTTGAACATCGCTTTCCTGATCAACGCGGCCATCCTCGTGGTCGCGGCAGCAACCTTCTTTACACGTCACATCGAAGTAACCGAGCTGCGACAGGCGCATGATTTGCTCTCGCCTTTGCTGGGCAGCGCTGCGGCGTCGACCGCCTTTGCCATCGCGCTGCTCGCCTCCGGGCAAAGCTCGTCGGTCACCGGCACGCTTGCCGGCCAGATTGTGATGGAGGGTTTCATCAGATTGCGCATGAGCCCGCTTAAGCGCAGGCTACTGACGAGATCGCTCGCGCTCGTGCCGGCGGTGGCCGTGCTGGCGCTGATGGGCGATAGCGGCATGTTGCAGTTGCTTGTGCTCAGCCAGGTCGTGCTGAGTCTGCAGTTGCCGTTTGCGATCGTGCCGCTGATCCGCTTCACGAATGACCGCGAAATAATGGGCGTGTTCGTTACGGCGCGCTGGGTGAGCGGCGTGGCCCAGTTCGCGGCGGCTGCGATCACGGGGTTGAACGGATGGCTGATCTGGAAGACCTTCGAGTCGGCGGGCGCTGCGCAGACGGGCAGTTTGGGTTGGCAGCTGGCAACCGGCATCGGTGCCACGGCCGGTGCGGTTTTGCTGCTGTGGGTCGCCGTGGTGCCGCTGCGTCGGCCCGCAGATGAAATGAGCATCGGTCAGGCATCGAACCTGACATAGAAAGCCCTTTTCGACAATGGAGGAGCCACCGGTCGAGAAAGGTGCAGGTCTGCTGCGAATCATAAGAATGGAGATCCCGCCATGGCATCAGACAACAGTGCTGCAGCACTGACGGTGACCAGCCCGCCGATGACGGCTCCACGCCACGAGCCGGTCATGCCTCAAGACGTTGCCGAACAGCGCAACACCATGCTCGCGTGGGAACGATTCGTTGCCGGCGAATCGTTGGCGCAGACGCCGCTCGACGGCGTGCTTCTGGGCTCCTGGCAGCGCAGTCGCAGCTCCGGCGTGAGCCCGCTCGGCCGCTTGGCGCCACTGGCTGCCGATGGCGACGCGCTGGAGCGCCTGCGGCTGCGGCATGGCGATCTGATACAGGCCTCGAAAGGGTTTTTCGAGAGCACGGCCGAGGCGCTCTTCAGCTCGCGGTCGATCATCCTGCTCACCGACCCCGACGGCATCGTGCTTGATGCCGGCGGCGACATGCGCACCCTGGACATCGGGCGCGAGGTGAACCTGATGCAGGGCGGGCAGTGGCGCGAAGACATGATCGGCACGAACGGCATCGGCCTTGCGCTGTCGACGGGCAGGCCTTCGCTGGTGCATGCTGCGCAGCACTTTTGCGAAGGCATCAAGCGCTGGACCTGCGCCGCCGCGCCGATCCGCCTGCCCGGAACGAACCGGGTGATGGGCGTGATCGACATCTCGGGGCCACCCTCGACCTACCAAAGCAACAACCTGGCACTCGCGGTGACAGCGGCGCGGCAGATCGAGGCGGCGTTGTCGGAACGCGGGGTGCGCGAGCGCATGTACCTGCTCGAGCTCGGCCTGCAGCGCCAGGTGCGCTCAGACGCTGCGGGCCTGATGATCGTCGACCGCAGCGGCTGCATCTGCCACTTGAGCGGTCAGCTGCCGATACCCGGCCTGCGCGTCGGGCAGCACCTGCCGCCGCTTGACCCACGCATCGGCCCTGATGCCTGGATCCGAAGCCTGCCCGAGGGCCTGCTGGCCGAGTGGGTCGAACTCGTGCGTGACAATGGTCTGACGGTGGGTGCCTTGGTGGTCATGCCGCGCCGCGCCAGACCGCAGCGCCTGCGCAGCACCGAGCCCGGCTCGGAAACCGACCCGCTGCGCGGCGGCTTCGCCGAGGTGCTCGGCAACAGCGCGGTGTTGCGCGCGGCGGTGGAGCGCGCCAAGCAACTGGCCGGCAAGCGCGTGCCGGTGTTGATCCAGGGCGAGACCGGTGTGGGCAAGGAGCTGTTCGCACGCGCGATCCACGGTGATGACAAGGCCAGCGGACCGTTCATCGCGTTCAACTGCGGTGCGGCCACCAAAGAGCTGATCGCCGACGAGCTGTTCGGCCACGTGCGCGGCGCCTTCACCGGCGCGAGCAACGAGGGCCGTGCCGGCCGCTTCGAGCTCGCCCATGGCGGCACACTGTGTCTGGACGAGATCGGCGAGTTGCCGCTGGAGCTGCAGCCGATGCTGCTGCGCGCGCTCGAAGAAGGTGTGATCTACCGCCTGGGCGACCCGCGCCCGCGCTTCGTCGACGTGCGCCTGTTGGCCATGACGAATCGGGACTTGCTTCAAGACATCGAAACCCGGCACTTCCGCCGCGACCTGTATCACCGCATTTCGGTGACGCGCATCGTCGTGCCACCGCTGCGAGAGCGTGGGGCCGATGTGGAGCATCTGCTCGAAGTGTTCAATCAGCAGTTGGCCAAGCGCCACGGTCTGCCGCCGCGCCAGTTCAGCAGCGACATCGTGGCGCTGCTGAGCAGCTACTCATGGCCGGGAAACATCCGCGAATTGCGCAACGTCGTCGAGTCGTTGTTGATCACCGCGCAACAGCCCGACGTTCTGCGCGCCGAATTGCCGGCCGAGTTGCTGCACCAAGCGGGCGAGCTGGTCGCGGTGCACGTGCCCATCGTGAGCGGAAGCTTGCTCGAACAAAGCGAGCGCCAGGTCATCGCCGCCACGCTGCTCGAGTTCCATGGCAACTTGGCGCAAGCGGCGCGCTCGCTCGGCATCTCACGCAGCACCCTGTACCGCAAGGTCGAGACCTATCAACTCAGAAGCCTGGCCAAGCCTGCCGATGGGGGCGATTCGACCCATTGAGCGCGATCTAACTGCGCAACGGCATGCCATCGAGTGCATGACCGGCCGCGCAGGCGCGGCTGTAGGCCACCGACCCTCGGCGTCTGACGACCCAACCAAGTGAACGATGGGCGTGGGCTCCTCGCGTCTAGGGCTTTGCAGCGGCGCGGCTGCCAGCCACCAAATCGGCCAGCCCGCTGCCGTCCAAAGCGCGCAGGAAGGCGGCCAGCGCCCGCTTCTCTTCGGTTGACAAGGCCAAAGGGCGCAGCAACTCACTCTTGCCCGGGAGGTCGCCCCCGCCGCGGTCATAGAAGTCGACCACGGCCTCCAGCGTGGCGAGCGAGCCGTCATGCATGTAGGGTGCGGTGTGCACCACGTTGCGCAGCGTGGGGGTCTTGAAGGCATGCCGGTCTGCGGGATCGAGTGTGATGTCGAATCGGCCGAGATCAGGGGGCAGTTCGGTCGTGAACGCGCTCAGGTCGACATTGCTCAGCACCGTCTGCGCGCCCGGCGCCAGCGGTATCACGAAGGTTTGCGCCGGCGTCACACTGCCTCCCGCCCCGGTGGCATGGAAGCGGCCGTCGGCAAGCAGCGCATCCTTGGGGCCGATCAGATGGCACTGGGTGCAGCCGGCCTTGCCGGAGAAGAGGGCAAAGCCCTGCTGTTCGATGCCTGACAGGGCCGTGGCATCACCACCAAAGTGCCAGCGATCGAAGCGCGAATCGGCAGCCACCAGCGTTGCCTCGAAGGCGGCAAGTGCCGCGCCCAGCGTCTGCATGGAGGGCCCGTTGCCCTCGAAGGCGCGTTCGAACCGGCCGCGATAGTCCGGCAGTGCCCGTAGCCGCTCGAGCACAAGGCCGATCGATGGGTTGGCCATCTCGTCCGGATGCAACAGCGGCATCCAGGCCTGCGTGACCAGCGACGACTCGCGTCCGTCATGGAACAGGCTCGCCTGCCACGCCACGTTCAACAGGCCCGGGGCGTTGCGACGCAGGCTCTTGCCTTCAATGCCCATGCTGGTCTTCGAGGCGTTTGATGTGAAGCCCTCTTCCGGCACGTGGCACATGGCGCAGGACATCGTGCCGTTGAACGACAGGCGCCGGTCGAAGAACAGTTTGCGGCCCAACTCGACGCGCGTGACATCGAGCGATACGTCGGCCGGCAAGGCAAGCGGCGGCAGGCCGTAAGACGTGCTTGCCTCTCGGGGAGTGTCAGCGCGCGGGCGCGGCGCGCTAGGCCGCAGCGCCGCCCAAGCAGCCGCCAGCGCCAACGCGCCCAGCACTCCCCAGGTACCCCAACGCGCGTTCATTTCAGACACCGCAGCGGGCCAGGCAACCGAGCCCGCGCCCGCCATGGCAGCAGCCACGCGACGCGCAGACGCCTATTTCGGCGCGGTGCTCTTGGCAAAGGACGAACCGGCATGTTCCAGCGCGAGTGTCTTCAGATCATTGACGATCACGTCCGGATGCAGGAAGGCTGCACTGTAGATCTCGCGCACCTGCCCGCGCCGGTCGAGCAGGAACACCTTGAGCATGTGGGTGCGTGCGCGCGTGGCGGCGCCTTTGCTGTCGAGTTCGACTTCGACGTCCTGGCCGAAGTCGGCCAGGATCGGCAACAG
>JAYVTD010000105.1:0-5761 GCA_043774765.1 Rhizobacter sp.
CCGAGCACAACATCGCGCTGCTGCGCCGCCAGCGCGAGTTGCTGGCGCTCGGGCGGCCGCTGCTGGCCGGCTGGTCGCGCAAGTCGACGCTGGGCGTGATCACGGGGCGTGACGTGGCCGACCGCCAGGCCGCCAGCGTGGCCGCGGCGCTGGCCGCCGTGCAGCACGGTGCGCGGATCGTGCGTGTGCACGATGTCGCGCAGACGGTCGATGCCTTGAAAGTCTGGTCAGCTGCGGGATTGCCGAGCTGAGGCACACGCCGATAATCCGCGCCGAGGAGAGCACAACAACATGAGCAGAACCTACTTCGGCACCGACGGAATCCGTGGCACCGTCGGCGAATCGCCGATCACCCCCGATTTCATGCTGCGCCTGGGCCACGCGGTCGGCCGCGTCCTGAAACGCGACGACGCCAAGCCCACGGTGCTGATCGGCAAGGACACGCGCATCTCCGGCTACATGATCGAGTCAGCCCTGGAGGCCGGCTTTGCCTCGGCCGGCGTCGATGTGCTGATGACCGGGCCGCTGCCCACCCCGGGGGTGGCCTACCTGACCCGCGCGCTGCGGCTCAGCCTGGGTGTGGTGATCAGCGCCTCGCACAACGCCTTTGCCGACAACGGCATCAAGTTCTTCTCGGCGCGCGGCGAAAAACTGCCCGACGTGTGGGAACAAGACGTCGAGGCGGCGCTGGAGCGGCCGGCCCAATGGGTCAGCTCGGCCGACCTGGGCAAGGCGCGCAAGCTCGAAGACGCGCGCGGGCGCTACATCGAGTTCTGCAAGGGCACGTTCAGCAGCGAACTGTCGCTCAAGGGCCTGAAGATCGTCGTCGACGCCGCCCATGGCGCGGCCTACAACGTGGCGCCCAGCGTGTTCCACGAGCTCGGCGCCGAGGTCATCGCGATCGGCTGCAGCCCCGACGGCACCAACATCAACGCCGGCTTCGGTGCCACCTCGCCGGCCGCGCTGGTGGCCGCGGTGAAAGCACATGGTGCCCACTACGGCGTGGCACTCGACGGCGATGCCGACCGGCTGCAGCTGGTCGACGCCGCCGGCCGGCTCTACAACGGCGACGAACTGCTGTACCTGATGGTCAACGATCGGCTGGCACAAGGCGCAACTGTGCCCGGCGCCGTGGGCACGCTGATGACGAACATGGCCGTCGAGCTGGCCTTGCGCAAACGCGGTGTCGGGTTCGTGCGCGCCACGGTCGGCGACCGCTACGTGCTCGAAGAGCTGGTGGCCCGCGGCTGGCAACTCGGCGGCGAAGGCTCCGGGCATCTGTTGGCGCTGGACAAACACACCACCGGCGACGGCATCGTGAGCGCCTTGCTGGTGCTGCAGGCCGTGAGCCGCTCGGGCCGCTCTATGGCTCAGCTGCTGGAAGACGTGACGCTGTTTCCGCAGACGCTGATCAATGTGCGCCTGAAACCCGGCAGCGACTGGAAGAGCAATGCCGCGCTGGCGACAGTGCAGGCCGCGGTCAGCCGCGAACTCGGCGACGAGGGCCGGGTGCTGATCCGCCCCTCGGGCACCGAGCCGCTCGTGCGTGTGATGGTCGAGGCGCGCGACGCGGCCCAGGCCCAACGCTGCGCCCGGCGGCTGGCCGACACGCTGGCTTGAGCCAGCGCGTCGCCCGGCGTTTCAGCGCGCCGGCGGGATCAACACCTTGTCGACGACCTGGATCACACCGTTGCTGGCACGCACGTCGGCGGTCGTGACGAGGGCTTCCTCGACCGTCAGGAACGTGCCCGAGCGGTAGAGCGCCACGTTCGCGCCCTGCACGGTCTTGAGCGGGCCGTTCTTCAGATCGGTCGACACCAGCGAGCCCGGCACCACGTGGTACGTGAGCACGGCTTTCAGGCGCGCCTTGTCCTTCGCCAGCGCTTCCATCGTGGCGGCGGGCAGCGCCTTGAACGCGGCGTCGGTGGGCGCGAACACGGTGAACGGGCCGGCGCCTTGCAGCGTATCGGTCAGATCGGCTTCTTTCAGCAGGCGGGTCAAGGTCGACAGCTCGGGCGTGGCCGCGGCGGTCTGGCTGATGGTCTGCGGTGCCGGGGTCGTGGCACAAGCGGCCAGCAGCAGCGCAGCGGCGCTGGCGAGCAGGGGGATCGAACGGTACATGTGAGCTCCTCGGAGGGTGTTGGAAGGTTTGGAACAAGCCAGCGCACGAGACTAAGGAGCGTTCGTGACAATTCGGTGAAACAGCTGTGACAGTAATCGTGGTGAATTAGCGGTGTGGGCGAACGGCTTTCCTTGTGTCGCGTGGCACGTTTGGTGTCACAGCTTTGTCACATGGCGTCCTTACGATGCAGCCCATTGAATCCATCACCTGTGCCCAGCGAAAGGCCTACCCATGAACCTGTTCCAGATCCGCTCCACGCTCGTCGCCACCACCCTCGGCGCTGTCGCTGCTGCTTCCTTTGCTCAGGACGTGACCGGCGCCGGCGCCACCTTCCCGGCGCCGCTTTACGCCAAGTGGGCCGACGCCTACAACAAGGCGATCGGCGCGCGCATGAACTACCAGTCGGTCGGCTCGGGTGCCGGCCTGAACCAGATTCGCGCCAAGACGGTCGACTTCGGCGCGTCCGACATGCCGCTGAAAGACGAGCAACTGACCAAGGACGGCCTGGTGCAGTTCCCCACCGTCATCGGCGGTGTGGTCCCGGTGGTCAACATCAAGGGCGTCGCTCCGGGCCAGATCAAACTCACCGGCCAGGTGCTCGGCGACATCTACCTTGGCAAGATCACCAAGTGGAACGACGTTGCCCTGACCGCCTTGAACCCCGGCGTACCGCTGCCCGACGCGACGATCTCGGTGGTGCGCCGCGCCGACGGCTCGGGCACCAGCTTCATCTTCACGAACTACCTCTCCAAGGTGAACCCGGAGTGGCAGGCCAAGGTGGGCGAGGGCACAGCCGTGAACTGGCCGACAGGTGCCGGCGGCAAGGGCAATGAAGGCGTGGCGGCGTTCGTCGGCCGGTTGCCGAACTCGATCGGTTACCTCGAGTACGCCTACGTCAAGCAGAACAAGATGACCTACACGTTGTTGAAGAACAAGGACGGCAACTTCGTCGCACCCGACGATGCGAACTTCAAGGCCGCTGCCGCTTCGGCCGACTGGGCGAAAACCTTCTACCAGGTGCTGACCGAGCAGGCCGGCAAAGACGCCTGGCCGTTGACCGGTGCCACGTTCATCATGATGCAGAAGCTGCAGGACAAGCCGGTCAGTGCCGGCAACTCGCTGAAGTTCTTTGAATGGGCCTTTCTCAACGGCGACAAGATGGCCGCTGATCTGGAGTACGTCGCCTTGCCCGATGCCGTGAAGGCGCTGGTGCGCAAGCAGTGGGGCGAAATCAAGGACGCGTCGGGTAAGCCGATCGCGTACAAATAAGTCCAGAGCCATGGCGGGCGCCCGAGCGGTGCCCGCAGACCAAATATCGGAGGGGCCGTGGCCGCTACACTTCCCGCGAGCAGGTACCAAGACGGGCGCAACGACAAGAACATGGAACGCACCGACCCGATGGGGCGACCGCCGTCGACGCGCCACTCTTCCGCGTGGGCCGACACGGTCTTCTCCATTCTTGCGCACGCCGCCGCCCTGATCACGCTGGCGCTGCTGGCCGGCATCATCGGCTCGCTGGTCATCGGCGCTGCGCCGGCGATCCAGGAATACGGCCTGAGCTTCCTGTGGCGCAGCGACTGGGACCCGGTCAAGAACAGCTACGGTGGTCTGGTGATGATCTACGGCACGCTGATGACCTCGTTCATCGCGCTGTGCATCGCCGTGCCCGTGAGCTTCGGCATCGCGTTGTTTTTGACCGAGATGTCGCCGGGCTGGCTGAAGCGGCCGCTCGGGATCGCGGTCGAGCTGCTGGCGGCGGTGCCGTCGATCGTCTATGGCATGTGGGGCCTGCTGGTGTTCGGGCCGATCCTCGCCACCTATGTGCAGACGCCGCTGCAATCGCTGTTGAGCGGCGTGCCTTTCCTGGGCAGCCTGGTGACCGGCCCGCCGGTGGGCATCGGCATCCTGTCGGCTGGCATCATCCTGGCAATCATGATCATTCCGTTCATCGCTGCCGTGATGCGCGACGTGTTCGAAGTGACACCGCAGGCGCTCAAGGAATCGGCTTACAGCCTGGGCTCGACGACTTGGGAAGTGGTCTACAAGGTCGTGTTGCCGTACACCAAGACCGGTGTGATCGGCGGCATCATGCTCGGTCTGGGCCGCGCGCTCGGTGAGACGATGGCGGTCACCTTCGTGATCGGCAACACCAACCAGCTGAACTCGCTCTCGCTTTTCGAAGCGGCCAACAGCATCAGCTCGGCGCTGGCCAACGAGTTCGCCGAAGCCGGCGCCGGCCTGCACCAGGCTTCGCTGATCTACCTGGGGCTGGTGCTGTTCTTCATCACCTTCGTGGTGCTGTCCCTGTCCAAGCTGCTGCTGTCGCGCCTGCGCCGCAACGAAGGCGCGAAGTCATGAGCCGCCGGGCCCTTCCCAAGGGGAATACCGCAGACCAAAGCGCGGAGGAAATGAGCGGACCCGACAGCCAGCTGGAGTTCGCCCACACCGGGGAACGCCTGCTGCGCAAGGCGGACGCCGCCAGCGGCCGCGAGGCGAAGTACGCCGTGCGCAAGCGCGTCAACACGGTCGCGCTCACGCTCTCGCTGCTGGCCATGGCGTTTGGCATTTTCTGGCTGGTCTGGATCCTGTGGGACACCGTGCGGCTGGGCCTGGGCGGGCTCACCTGGGCCACCCTCACGCAGATGACGCCACCGCCCAACGAGGCCGGCGGCATCGCCAACGCGATCTACGGCTCGGTGTTGATGGTCGCGCTGGCCACCTTCATCGCCACGCCCATCGGCATCATGGCCGGCATCTACCTGGCCGAATACGACGTCAAGGGCTGGCTGGGCTCGCTGACGCGCTTCGTCAACGACATCCTGCTGTCGGCGCCGTCGATCGTGATCGGCCTGTTCGTCTACACCGTGGTCGTCTCGCGCTTCAAGTCGTTCTCCGGCTGGGCCGGCGCCGCCTCGCTGGCGCTGATCGTGATCCCGGTGGTGATCCGCACCACGGAAAACATGCTCATGCTCGTGCCCTCCGGATTGCGGGAAGCCGCCTACGCGCTGGGCGCGCCCAAGTGGAAGGTGATCATGAGCATCACCCTGCGCGCCGCCCGCGCCGGAGTGGTCACCGGCGTGCTGCTGGCGGTCGCGCGCATCTCGGGCGAAACCGCGCCGCTGCTCTTCACCGCCCTGAACAACCAGTTCTGGACCTCCAGCATGTCGGAACCGATGGCCAGCCTGCCGGTCACCATCTTCAAGTTCGCGATGAGCCCCTACGAGACCTGGCAGCAGCTGGCCTGGGCCGGCGTGTTCCTGATCACGGTGGCCGTGCTGGGACTGAACATCCTCGCGCGCTTCCTCACGCGCACCAAGATCTGACAGGGTTCCCGATGATTTCCGCTGCGACCGCCACTGCACCCAAGATCGCGATCCGCGACCTCAACTTCTACTACGGCAAGTTCCACGCGCTCAAGGGCATCAACCTGGACATTCCGGAGCACAAGGTCACCGCCTTCATCGGCCCGTCCGGCTGCGGCAAGTCCACGCTACTGCGCACCTTCAACCGCATGTTCGAGCTCTATCCCGAGCAGCGGGCGGAGGGGCAGATTCTGCTGGATGGTGAAAACCTGCTGACCAGCAAGGAGGACGTTGCCCTTCTGCGTGCCAAGGTTGGGATGGTGTTCCAGAAGCCGAC
>JAYVTD010000106.1:0-3800 GCA_043774765.1 Rhizobacter sp.
CCCTGCGCACGCAGGGCGTGTTGCGCAGCGTTGTCGTGCACCTCACCGAGCAGCACGATCGGGCGCGAGCGCATCGCCTCCGTCAAACGCTGCTGCGCCAAGCCCGGCGCTTCGATGTGGGCGCAGCCGCTCAGACCGGCCCATGCGAGAAGCGTCCACCGAAACAAAACCGAGCCGTGGTTCAAACAGGCACCTGCGCAACAACGTGATGGCGCAGCTTACCGCGGCAGCTCCAGCTCATCCGTGGTAGTGACAAAGTCCACGGGAGCCAGGTTCGGCGCGCCGCACTTCCTAAATCAGCTGAAGCATGGTGGTTTCGTCTTCGAAGTGCGGGCGCACGTGTCCAGCCCCCCATGATGTTGAGCAACGTCGACTTGCCGCTTCCCGATGCACCCGGCAGCACGATGAACTCGCCGCGCGCCATGCTGAGATCGACGTCGTGCGATGCCAGCACCACGACCTTGCCGGTGCGGTAGGTCTTGCCCAGGCCCGAGACCCGAAACAGGGGCCCAGCGGCGACCGCGGGCGGCATCTACGCGTCGATCGGCACGCCACCACCCCAGCGACATGCCCATTCGTCCCACAACTCGTTCTGCATGACGGCAAGCGCCTCGAACCACGACAACAGTGTCAGGAGTTGCAGGTGCTGAGCCCGCAACGCGGTCTCGGTCAGCCACAGCGGCAGATCGGTGCCGGGCGGCGGGGTCGCCGATGCACCGTCCGCCGCGGTGTCTGCGGGCGTCGGCCGTCCGCTGGGGCGTTTCGTCTTGGCCATGAATCTCTCCGTGGTTTGGCAAGCAGGAACACTGTAGGACGCTGACTGCGCGCGACCTTGACGCATCGCAAACAGCCTGCAACCCGCGGGCAGCTTGCGCGTGGTCAAGGCGACGCCGCAATGCGGCCCGGATGATGGCCGCGATGATCGATCCGGACCCATTCGCCGCGGCGGCGCGCGAACGCGTCGAAGCGCTGCGTGCGGGCATCGAGTTGCAGTCCGGCCGGTCGGTGCGGCTCATCGAGACCCACATCTCCTGGATCCTGCTCACCCCAACGTTGGCCTACAAACTGAAGAAGCCGGTGCGCCTTCCGTTTCTCGACTTTTCGACGCTCGCCGCCCGACGCCGCTTCTGCCTTGAGGAGGTTCGCCTGAACCACCGCCTCGCACCCTCGCTGTACCTGGGCGTCGCCGACATCCACGAGGGCCCGGCGGGGCCGAGCCTCGACGGACCGGGCCGCGTGGTCGACGTGGCGGTCTGCATGCGGCGCTTCCCCGATGGCGCGCTGTGGTCGGAACAACTCGCGAAGGGCGTGCTTGGGCACCGGCACATCGACGCGCTGGCGCACCGAATCGTGGCTTTTCACGCTGCGGCCGTGCCGGCGCCGGCTGGCAGCGGCTTCGGTCTGGCGCCCGTCCACGAGCGTGTCACGCAGCGCCTGATCGAAGCCATCGACGCCAGCCCCGGGCGCCTGGCGGGGGCTGGCATCGAAGCTGAATGGCCAGCGCTGCGCGACTGGCTCGCGAACCAGCCGGCGCTGCTCGCGCCGTTGTGGTTGGCGCGCCGGGCCGCCGAGCGCGTGCGCGAGTGCCACGGCGACCTGCACCTCGCGAACGTGCTGCAACTGGGCCAGGAATCCACCGCGTTCGATGCGCTGGAGTTCGATGACGATCTGCGCTGGATCGACGTGCTCGACGACGTCGCCTTCCTCGCGATGGACCTGATCGCGCACGACCGGAGCGCCTTTGCTTTCCGGTGGATCAACGCCTGCCTTGAGGCGGGCGGCGACCATGACGGCCTGCCGGCGCTGCGTTTCTTCATGGTGCGACGCGCCCTGGTTCGAGCCCAGGTCAAGGCGATCGCTGCAGCGCAGGGCGTGGTGGCGCCGCACGGCCCGCGTGCCGACGACTACCTGCGCCTGGCCGTGTCGCTGGCACGCGAAGATGGCGCGCGCCTGGCGATCACGCACGGCCTGCCTGGTTCGGGCAAGAGCTTCGTCGCTCAGGATCTGAGCGAAGCCGCGGGTGCCCTTTGCGCGCGCTCCGATGTGGAGCGCAAGCGCCTGTTCGGCATTGCGCCTCAGGAATCCTCGCGCGGCCGCGTCCCCGGCGGCATTTATGGCGAGGGCACGACCGAACGAACCTACGCGCGGCTGCTCGACATCGCGCGGCTGGGCCTCAAGGCGGGTTGGCCGGTGTTGATCGACGCGGCGTTCTTGCGTCGCGCCGAGCGAGCCCGATTCGCGGCGCTCGCCGCCTCGCTCGGCCTGCCGTTTTCGATCATCGACTGCCGTGCCCCGAAGGCGGTGCTGCTGGAGCGCCTGGCCCGGCGCCAGGCGGCCGGCAGCGACGCGTCGGAGGCCGATGCGGCGGTGCTGGAGCGCCTCGGCGGCGTGGACGAAGCGCTCGACGAAGGCGAGCTCGCTGGCACCTTCGTCGTCGACGCCGGACGGCCCGTCGTGCCGCAGGAACTGGCGCGACGCTGGCTGGACGCCGGCTGAGCGCGTCGCGAGCGCCGCTCCGGCGCCGGGTGTTGCCAGGCTCTGTTCCAATGCAGGCCGGACAGATTACCCGCCACCATGCAAACGGACCCCGCTTCGAACCCATGGCGCCTGAGCGTCGCGCCGATGATGGATTGGACCGACCGGCATTGCCGCTTTTTCCACCGCCTGCTGACCCGCCACACCCGCCTGTACACCGAGATGGTGACGACCGGTGCCTTGTTGCACGGCAACGTGCCGCGGCATCTCGACTTCAGCGCCGAAGAACACCCCGTGGCCCTGCAGCTCGGTGGCAGCGAGCCGGCCGATCTGGCGCTGTGCGCGAAGCTCGCGCAGCAGTGGGGCTACGACGAAGTCAACCTGAATTGCGGCTGCCCGAGCGAGCGGGTGCAGCGCGGCGCGTTCGGTGCCTGCCTGATGGCCGAGCCGCAACTGGTGGTCGACGGCGTGAAGGCGATGCGCGATGCGGTCTCGCTGCCGGTAACGGTGAAACACCGCATCGGGATCGACCGCGGCGAGAGCTACGAGTTCGTGCGCGACTTCGTCGGCACGGTCGCGCAGGCCGGCTGCGAGGTGTTCATCGTGCATGCACGCAACGCCTGGCTGAAAGGCATCAGCCCGAAAGAGAACCGCGAGCTGCCGCCGCTGCGCTACGAGACCGTGCACCGGCTCAAGCGCGACTTTCCGGCGCTGACCATCGTGCTCAACGGTGGCGTGAAGACAAACGCGCAGATCGAGGAGCAGCTCGCGCACGTCGATGGCGTGATGCTCGGCCGCGAGGCTTATCACAACCCCTGGCCGATGACCGATTGGGACGCGCGCTACTTCGGTGAGACCGGCACGCCGACCGAGCGCGACGTCGTTGAAGCCGCGATGGTCGACTACATGCAGGCGGTGGCCGATCGGGGCGAGCCGTGGTCGCATGTGTCGCGCCACCTGCTCGGCCTGCGCAACGGCCTGCCCGGCGCACGCCACTGGCGCCAGGTGTGGTCTGACCACCGGCTCAAGGCCGAGCCGCCACGCCGTGTCTCTCAGCTGGCGCGGGCGCCTGCCGAAGCGTTGGCTTGAGGCCAGGTCGCGAGCACGACACCGGCCAGCGCGAGCGCGAACGCCGCGGCTTGTGCGGCGCTGAACTGTTCACCGAGCAGCAACACGCCGACCGTCGCCGCGCTGACCGGCAGCAGCACGGTGAAGATGCCGGCCTTCGCAGCCTGCACGTGTCTCAGGCCGGTCATCCACAGCCACACCGTGACCATGCTGGCCGCGATCGAATAGAACAGCAGCAGCCACCAGGAGCCGGCAGC
>JAYVTD010000107.1:0-3863 GCA_043774765.1 Rhizobacter sp.
CGCGGCGCTGAAGGAGTACGAGGTCTCGATGAAGAACGCACCGAACCGGCTGCGCGGCTGGTACGGCGCCGCGAAGGCGGCGACAGCGGTGGGCGACGCAACGAAGATCGTCCGATACAGCCGCGCGTTGGAACAACTTACGCAACAGGGCGACGGTGCCCGGCCCGAAGTGCGCGAGTTGCGTCCGTTCGCACAACTGTCCGCCCGGCGCTGAAGTGATGCCCTCCGGAGCGCCTTCCGCGCCCTGCCACGCTCTCGCAGAGCTCGGGCGGTTCGCGGGGCGTTCTGGTCTGCGCAGGCCGACCTTCACGTCCGCGCTCACCCCGCAAGGGGGCGACGCCAGCGAACCGGTAAAGTCCGAGCCGCTGCGTCCAAGTGGCAGCATCGGCTCATGCGGCAGAGGCCTTGCGCGGGTGCCACTGGTTGCGTTGGCGCTCGTCGCCGCGTTGCTCGGCGCGGCACTGCCAGCCGCCGCCGACCCGGGCGACGAGGATCCGAGCGGAGCCTCACTCGACCCCGATGTGGTGGCGGGAAAGAAGGCGATCGATGAGAAGAATTGGGCGGCCGCGATCAAGGCGCTGTCGTCGGCCGCCCTGCGCGACACGCGTAACGCCGACATCCAAAACTACCTTGGCTATGCGCACCGAAATGCCGGCCAGATGGACAGGGCGTTCGCGCACTACGAGCGCGCACTGAAGCTCAACCCGCGGCACCGCGGCGCGCACGAGTATGTCGGTGAGGCCTACCTGATGGGGGGCAAGCTGGCGCAAGCCGAAGCGCACCTGAAGGCGTTGCAGTCGATTTGCCTGCTGCCGTGCGAAGAGCTCGACGACCTGAAGGCGAAGATCGATCGCTACCGACAAGAAGGGCGCAAGCCGTGAATCTTCCGTGATGCGAAACGCCATTCGCGACGCGCGCCGAGGCGACTGTCACGCACTGGATGAGGGAGCGGGCACAGACTCTTTAAAAGCCATGCTGCCGCCCTGTGCGCCCGGACCGCGACCCTTGCGATCCTGATGGCGGTTCGGCAGGGCTTGCAGAGCCTTGGCGGTGGATGTTCAAGTGGAGCGCCGGGAAGCCGACGTCGTGAACGTCGCTTCCTGGGTCCGGTCGAATCGCCATAGAAAGGGTGCGCTAAAGCACCCTCTGCGGCACGCGCCGCAGTTTCCTCCCGCGAGGCTTGTCCGACACCTTTAACAACAGGTGCCCAGGGCGCGAGCCGAACGGATACCTCGGACCGCTGCATGGCTGCGAGTTTCGACTCGCGTTCGAATGTCCGCTCCTACTGCAGCAAGTCGAACAAGCTCCGCGCCACCACCTTGGTGGCACGCCGCAGATCTTCAAGCACCAAATGCTCGTCGGCCCGCTTCGCATTCGAATCGAACACCGTGCGCGGCCCGGCGCCGTAGATCGCGGCCGGCACGCCAGCTTCACCATACAGGCGCACGTCGGTGTAGAGCGGCGTGCCTGAGGTGGGGATTGGCTCACCGAACACCGCTTCGCCGTGTTTCTGCAGCGCTTCGACCAGCGGCTCATTGCCGGCCAACGGCTGCAGCGCGTTGGCCAGCAGCAGGCGCTTGATCTCGACCGTGATGCCGGGACAAGTGGCGGCGGCGTCGGCAATCACCCGCCGAATTGTCGCTTCCACCTCGGCCGGCTTCTCTTCCGGGATCATGCGGCGGTCGAGCCTGAGCACGACCTTGCCCGGCACGACGTTGGTGTTGGTGCCGCCTTCGATGCGGCCGACGTTCAGGTACGGGTGCGTGATGCCTTCGACCTTCGACCTGACCTGCTTGTACAGCGTGTTCTGGTGGTACAGCGCGTTCAGGATCGCCACCGCGCCTTGCAAGGCGTCGACCCCGGTGTCGGGGATCGCAGCGTGCGCTTGTCTGCCGTGCAGGGTCACTTCCATCTGCAGGCAGCCGTTGTGCGCGGTCACCACCTGGTAGCTGAAGCCGGCCGCGAGCAGCAGGTCGGGCTTGGTCAGCTTGTTCCTGAGCAACCAACCCGGGCCGAGCTCGCCGCCGAATTCTTCGTCGTAGGTGAAGTGCAGTTCGACGCCGCCCTTCAACTGCGCCTTGAGCGTTTCGATCGCGCGCACGGCGAAGGTGAAGGTCGCGAAGTCGCTCTTGCTGACCGCCGAGGCGCGGCCGTAGAGCTTGCCGTCGACCACTTCGGCGCCGTAAGGATCGTGGGTCCAGCCTTCGCCCGGCGGCACCACGTCGCCGTGGGCGTTGAGGGCGACGACCCGGCCCTCGCCGTAACGCCGCCGCACGATCAGGTTGGTCAGCGACTGCAGGCCGTAGGCCAGCACCTCGGCCTGCGGCACCGGGTACTTTTCGGCTTCGAATCCGAAGCCCTGCAGCAGCTCGGCGGTGCGCTCGGCGTGCGGCGCGTTGTTGCCGGGCGGGGTGTCGGTGGGCACCTGCACCAGGGCCTGCAGGAACTTCACTTCTTCATCGAAGTGCGCGTCGATCCACGCGTCGAGTTGTTGGTACGGGGTCATGGTTCGGTGGCGAGCTGGTTCAGGACGTGGGTGAAAGCGTCGACGCACAACTGCATGTCGTCGTTGCTGCTCGATTCGAGCGGGTTGTGGCTGATGCCGGCGTTTTCGCCGCGCACGAACAGCATCGCCTGCGGCATGGCTTCGTGCAGTTTCATCGCGTCGTGGCCGGCGCCGCTGGGCATGCGGAACACCGGCAGGCCGGTGGATTCGACGGCGCGTTCCCAGCGCTGTTGCCAGGCCGGCGCGCTCGGTGCGGCGGCAGCGCGCATCGTCTCTTCGATGCTGTGGCTCACGCCACGCCGCTCGCAGAGGCGGGCGAGCTCGGCCAGCACGTCTTTGGCGCAGGCGTCGCGCACCTCGTTGGTGGTGGCGCGAATGTCGAGCGTGAACTGGCAGCGGCCCGGCACCACGTTGGTCGAGCCGTTCGGCACGGTCATGATGCCCATGGTGGCCACCAGGTTCGGCACCGCTGCGCCGCGCTTTTCAACGCAGAGCGCGAGCTCGGCCACGGCCGTGGCGGCGTCGCGGCGCGTGCCCATCGGCGTGGTGCCGGCGTGGCTCGCCATGCCGAGCACTTCACCGAGGTAACGCACGCTGCCGTTGATCGAGGTCACGACTCCCAACGGCAGGCCGAGCGCGTTGAGCACAGGGCCTTGTTCGATGTGGACTTCGATGAAGCCCTGATAGTCGGCCGGGTCGCGCTTCAGCGCGCCGATGGCCTTGAGCGTGGCGGGCAGGCCGGCGTGTTGCATGGCTGCACGCATCGAGACGCCGTCGGCGTCGGTCTGGTCGAGCCAAGCCGGGTTGAAGTGGCCCGTCAACGCGCCCGAGCCGAGGAAGGTGGCCTTGTAGCGCTGGCCTTCTTCTTCGGCGAATGCCACCACCTCGAAGCCGTACGGCAGGCGCTTGCCGGCACGGTGCAGTTCGCGCACGCAGATCATCGGCACGAAGATGCCGAGGCGGCCGTCGTACTTGCCACCGTTGCGCACGGTGTCAAAGTGGCTGCCGGTCAGCAGGCGCTTTTGTTTCGGGTCGCTGCCGTGGTAGAGGCCGACGACGTTGCCGACCGCATCGATGTTCGCTTCGTCGAAGCCGCATTCGAGCATCCACGATTCGATCTGCGCGGCGCAGGCGCGGTGCGCATCGGTGAGGTAAGTGACCGTCAATTCACCGCGCTCGGCATAACCCGGGTCGGTGTGCAACGAGAGCAGCTCGGCGCAGTCCCAGGCCTGGTTGCCAAGCAAGGGCGACACGCCGAACTTGTCGTTCAGGCGGATCTCGGCAATGCGGTGGATGTTGCGGATGCACTCGGCGAGTTCGAAGTCGGGGTGGCCGGCCAGGCGGCGCTCGAAGCTGC
>JAYVTD010000108.1:0-7938 GCA_043774765.1 Rhizobacter sp.
GCGATACGTTGCTGATGCAGCCTTGGTGGCTCGACTGGACCGCGGGCCTGTTCCCGGTGATCCTGGTCGTGTTCCTGCTGCGCTCGTTCCTGTTCGAGCCCTTCAAGATCCCGAGCGGCTCGATGATCCCGACGCTGCTGGTCGGCGACCTGATTCTCGTGAACAAGTACCACTACGGCGTGCGCCTGCCGGTGATCAACAAGAAGATCATCGCAAACAATGACCCGCAGCGTGGTGACGTGATGGTGTTTCGTTACCCGAAGGACACCAGCATCGACTACATCAAGCGCGTGGTGGGCCTGCCCGGCGACGAGATCTCGTTTCGCAACCAGCAGTTGTTCGTCAACGGCGTGGCCGCCCCGATGGAGCAGACCCCGCCGCCCGGCTTCTACGACGAAGACTCCTTGCGCTACTTTCCCGAATTCAAGGAAAAATTCGGCGCGGCCGAACACCGCATCCTGGTGAATCCGCAGAGCCAGCCGTTTTACGGCGCAGAAGACAAGATCAGCTTCCCGTTCCGCGAGAACTGCCGCTACAGTGCCGAGGGCGTCACCTGCAAGGTGCCGGCTGGGCACTACTTCATGATGGGCGACAACCGCGACAATTCGCAGGACTCGCGTTTCTGGGGCTTCGTGCCCGACGAAAACATCGTGGGCCGAGCCTTTTTCGTCTGGATGAACTTTGGCAATCTGAAGCGGATCGGCGCCTTCCATTGACGTTTTCCGCGGTACAGCGACAGGAGCATAAAAGCATGACGGTTGAGCTTCACCGAAAACGCGCACAGCGCGGCGTCACGCTGTTCGGGCTGATGTTCTGGGCGATCGTTGTCGGCTTCGGCGCCCTGATCGGCATGAAGGTGCTGCCGACCATGAACGAGTACTTCACGATCCAGAAGGCCGTGACGAAGCTGGCTGCTTCCGGCGCCGCTACGGTGCCAGAGATCCGCGCGAACTTCGAAAAACAAAAAGACATCGAGTACTCGATCCAATCGATCAGCGGCAAGGACCTGGAGATCACCAAGGAAAACGACAAGATCGTGATCAAGTTCGCCTACGACAAGGACATCGAACTGATCAAGCCGGTCTACCTGCTCATCAAGTACGAAGGGCGCTCGAAGTAGGACCGGCTCGCCCGGTTCTCCTGCGCGCCGCCTTTACCCCCAGCTCACCATGGAAAATCGTCTCGACGCCTTGCAGCGGCGCATCGGCTATCACTTCACCGACGCGCAGTTGCTGAGCCGCGCGCTCACCCACCGCAGCTTCGGAGCCGATCACAACGAGCGGCTCGAATTCCTCGGCGATGCCGTGCTCAGCCTGGCGATCTCGGGCCTGCTCTTCGAACGATTCGCCGGCTCTGACGAGGGCGACCTGACCCGCGTGCGCGCCCACCTCGTGCGCGAAGACAGCCTGCACCGCGTGGCCGTGCAACTCGGCTTGCCTGAGGTGCTGAACCTCGGCGAAGGCGAAGCGCGCGGCGGTGGCGCGCAGCGCGCGTCGATCCTCGCCGATGCGCTCGAAGCGGTACTCGGCGCCACTTTCCTCGACGGCGGTTTTGACGCCGCGAGCGAGTTGGTCAAGGGCTTGTTCGGCGAAGTCATCCAGACCACCGATGTGGCCAGCTGGAGCAAGGACGCCAAGACCGAACTGCAGGAATGGCTGCAGGCGCGCCGCCTGCCGGTGCCGACCTACCGCATCAGCGCCACGCGCGGCCAGGCCCATGCCCAGACCTTCGAGGTCGAGTGCGTGGTGCCGGCGCTCAACCTCACCGAGTCGGGTGAAGGCCGCTCGCGGCGCGTCGCCGAACAAGAAGCCGCGCGCCGCATGCTCGACGCGCTCAAGGCGAGCGATCGCCCCGGCAGCCCGCTGCAATCCTAGGCTTCAATGACCGACGTCCCTTCTGTAGAAACCGAAGGCGCTGCGTTGCCGCAACGTTGCGGTCTGATCGCCATCGTCGGCCGCCCCAACGTCGGCAAGTCGACCCTGCTCAATGCGCTGGTCGGCCAGAAGGTCAGCATCACCTCCGACAAGGCGCAGACCACGCGCCACCGCATCACCGGCATTCGAACCGTCGAAGAAGCGCAGTTCGTGTTCGTCGACACGCCGGGTTTCCAGACCCTGCACAACGCGCCGCTGAACCGCACGCTCAACCGCACCGTGCAGGGTGTGTTGTCGGACGTGGACGTGGTGCTCTTCGTCGTGGAAGCCGGGCGCTTCGGTCTGGACGACGCCAAGGTGCTGGCGCTGATGCTTGAGGCCAAACCGGTGTTCCTGATCGCCAACAAGCTCGACGCCGTGCACCGCCGGGCAGAGTTGGCGCCCTGGCTCAAGGGCATGCAGGACCGGCACAATTTCGCCGAGTTCGTGCCGCTCTCGGCGCGCAAAGACTCCGACGTGCAGCGCCTGATCGGCATCGTCAAACCCTATCTGCCCGTGCAGCCCTGGTTCTACGAAGCAGACGCGCTCACCGACCGCAGCGACCGCTTCCTTGCCAGCGAAATCATCCGCGAAAAGCTGTTCCGCCTGACCGGCGACGAACTGCCCTACACCTCGACCGTCGTGATCGACAAGTTCGAGGAAGAAGGCAACCTGCGCCGCATTTCGGCCAGCATCGTGGTCGAGCGCGACGCGCACAAGGGCATGATCATCGGCAGCGGTGGCGAGCGCCTGAAGCGCATCGGCTCTGAAGCGCGGCAAGAGCTCGAGAAGCTGATGGACGCCAAGGTCTTCATCGAGCTGTGGGTCAAGGTGCGCTCCGGCTGGGCCGACGACGAAGCGCACCTGCGCTCCTACGGCTACGAGTGACGCAGATGACGACCCCCAGGCGCCTGCGGCGCCGGCCCCCGAGGGGCGCTCAGGCCGCTTGGGGCGGCCCGGCGCTGGCCTGAGATGGCGGCCCGTAGCCCCCGTGCGCCGCTCACGGCCTATGTGCTGCACCGCTACGACTGGAGCGAATCGAGCCTGATCCTCGACCTGTTCACGCGTGAGCAGGGGCGGTTGGCGGTCGCGGCCAAGGGCGCGAAGCGGCCCTACTCTCAACTGCGCGCGGTGCTGCTGCCGTTCCAGCGCATCCACGTGAACCTGGGGCGCGCGGCGCGCGACGAAACGTCGAGCGACGTGCAGACCTTGCGCGGCGCCGAATGGGCCGGCGGCGCGGCCATGCTCACCGGCGCGGCGCTGTTCAGCGGTTTCTACCTGAACGAATTGCTGATGAAGCTGCTGGCGCGGCACGACCCGCACACCGCGCTGTTCGATGCCTACGCGGCCACGCTGCCGACGCTCACCGATACCGATGACCTGGCGGTGGAAGCCGCACTGCGCGCGTTCGAACTCATATTGCTGCAGCAGGTGGGCGTGTTGCCCGACCTCAGCGTCGATACGCAGACTCAGGAGCCGGTGCGGCCCGGCGCCCGCTACGCGCTCTTGCCCGAGGCCGGCGTGAGCGCCGCGCGTTCCGACGACGATGCGCTGACCGGCGAAGCGCTCGTCGGCCTGCAGGCTGCCCTCGAACACGGCAGCCTGCCGGCCTTGCAGCAGGCCTGCCGACCCTGCCTGGCTGCGTTGAAAACGCGGCTGCGCGGTGTGATCCAGCACCACCTAGGCTCGGCCACGCTGCGCACGCGCCGCGTGATGATGGAGCTGCAGGGTCTGTGAGTGGGCGACGATTGATGGCGGAGAATCCACCCCCATGAACCCACTGCTCACCACCGGCCTGGACGCCCACCGGGGCGCAACCGCGCTGTCGGTCAACGTCAACAAGGTGGCCTTGTTGCGTAACACGCGCGCGCTCGGGATCCCGAGCGTGCTGCGCGCCGCCACGCTCGCGCTCGAAGCCGGCGCGCACGGCATCACCGTGCACCCGCGGCCCGACGAACGCCACATCCGCAAGCACGATGTCTACGAGCTCGCCGAGCTGATGCAGCAGTGGCCGCAGGCCGAATACAACATCGAAGGCAACCCGTTCCACAACCTGATGGACTTCGTGCGCGAGCTGTTGGCGAAAGGCCTGCCATTGCACCAGGTGACCTTCGTGCCCGACAGCGTCGAACAAAGCACGTCGGACCATGGCTGGCAGTTTCCGCAAGACGCGCAGCGCCTGGCGCCGCTGATCGACGAAGCCCGTGCGCTCGGCGCACGCGTGAGCCTGTTCATGGACCCGCTGCCGCAGGCGATGAGCGCGGTGCGCGCGCTGCGCGCGGAACGGGTCGAGCTGTACACCGAGAGTTATGCGCGGGCGCATGGCAGTGAGGCCGGCACCGCGGTTCTGGCCGCGTTCACCGCCACAGCCCATGCCGCGCTGCGCGAAGGGCTCAGCATCAACGCCGGTCACGACCTGAACCGCGCCAACCTCACACACTTCCTGCGCGCCGTGCCCGGTGTGCAGGAAGTGTCGATCGGCCACGCGCTGATCGCCGATGCGCTCGAGCTCGGCTACACCGAGACGGTGCGCGACTACCTGCGCTGCATTCACCGCGCCACGCTGCCCGCTTCAACATGATCTATGGCGTAGGGACCGACATCTGCGACGTGCGCCGCATCGCCGAAACGCTGGCTCGGCGCGGTGATCGATTCGCCGAGCGTGTGCTCGGCCCGCACGAGATCGAAGTTTTTCACGCCCGCCGCGCCAGGGTCGAATCGCGTGGCATCAGCTACCTGGCCACACGCTTTTCGGCCAAAGAGGCGTTCTCCAAGGCGATCGGTATGGGCATGCACATGCCGATGACCTGGCGCGCCTGCGAGGTCGTGAAAGCGCCGAGCGGCAAACCGCAGATCCGCCTGCACGGCGATCTGGCTGCGTGGTTCGAAGCGAACCGCCTGCGCGCGCACGTGAGCATCACCGATGAAACCGACTACGCGGCGAGCTTCGTCGTCGTCGAACAGAACGAGGAATGAAGACGATGGACTCCCATGCCCCCGTGGTGCTCGACGTGGCCGGAACCAGGCTCACCAAAGACGACAGACGCCGCCTCGCGCACCCGCTGACCGGCGGGCTGATCCTGTTCGCGCGCAACTGGCAAGACCGCTTGCAGCTGACCGAACTCACCTGCGAGATCAAGGCGATCCGCCCCGACGTATTGATCTGCGTCGATCACGAAGGTGGCCGCGTGCAGCGCTTTCGCACCGACGGTTTCACGCACCTGCCGCCGATGCGTGTGCTCGGCGAGTTGTGGATGAAAGACGCGCTCACCGCGACCGACGCTGCCACCGCCACCGGCCACGTGCTCGGCGCCGAGCTGCGGGCCTGTGGTGTCGACCTCAGCTTCACGCCGGTGCTCGACCTCGACCATGGTGGCAGCAGCGTCATCGGCGACCGCGCCTTCCACCGCGACGCGCGTGTCGTCACGCTGCTCGCCAAGAGCCTGATGCACGGCCTGCTGCTCTCGGGCATGCACAACTGCGGCAAACACTTCCCCGGCCACGGGTTCGTGAAGGCCGACAGCCATGTCGCAGTGCCGGTCGACAAACGCAGCCTGAAGTTGATCGTCGCCGACGACGCCAAACCTTACGAGTGGTTGAGCACGAGTCTCGCCAGCGTGATGCCGGCGCACGTGGTCTACCCGAAAGTCGACGCGCTGCCCGCGGGCTTCTCGCCCCGCTGGCTCAAGGACATTCTGCGCATGCAGTTCGGTTTCACCGGCGCGATCTTCAGCGACGATCTGAGCATGGAAGGTGCGCGCCACATCAACGGTGGCCAGGTGAGTTACGCCGAAGCCGCGGCCGTGGCGCTGACGGCCGGCTGCGACATGGTGCTGCTGTGCAACCAGTCGATCGACGGCGGCGCGGCCGTCGATGCCTTGCTCGACGACCTGGGTGAAGCGCACGCGCAGGGGCTGTGGCAAGCCAACCCCGACAGCGAAGCGCGCCGGCTCGCGCTGCTGCCGCAGACCGCGCCCTTCACCTGGGACGAATTGATGCACTCGCCGGTTTACCAGCGCGCGCTGGAGCGGCTGCCCTGAGATCGGTGCCGGGCTGTCCCGGCCCGTGAAGCGCGCAAGAAAAACGCCGCCGGGGTGCCAAGCCACGGCGGCGTTTCATTTGGGCGCGCGGGGCGCGATCAGCTTTGTGGCGCCGACCCCTGCGCCGTTTCGAACGGCAGCTTGATCTGCGACAGGTCCTTGCGCGTCTCCACCAGCACCAGCGGGCCGGTGTCGGTGTTTTCCACCGGCTTGCGTTCGCGAGGCACATGAGCCGGTGCGGGCTCGCTGGCCATCGCCGCCTGCACCGCACGGATCTTGTCGGTGTCGGAGTTCACCCACTGCAGGCCGGCGGCTTCGGCCACGGCTTGCAAGGAGTTCAGCGGCAACACGAAGGGTTCGGCCGGTGCCGATACCGATGCCTGCGGTGCGGCGGCTGCTGCAACGACAGGTGCCGCCACTGCAACCGGGGCCACAGCTGCGGGCACCGCTGCCCGAACCGGCACAGCCACCGGCGTTTCGACGATCGGCTCGGCCACCTCGACTTCAAACACCGGCTCGGCGACCGCGGCCTGCTCGACAGGCGCGACAGGCGTGACGTATTCCGGCGCTTCGTAAGAAGCCGCCACCGGCTCGGTGCTCGCCGTCGTCACGCCTTCTGCGGCGGCGCCGGTTTCGGTGCTGCCTTCTTCGCTGCGATCGCGGCGGTTGCGGTCACGCCCGCGACCGCGTCGGCGGCCTTCGCCAGCTTCAGCGGCTTCGACGCGTGGCGCGCTGTTGTCAACCTCGATGCTGTCGGCGCCGTTGCGGGCTGCTTCTTGCGGCGCCGCTTCAGCTTCACCGTTCAGGGCAGGGCTCTGCCCGGTTGCAGCGCCTTCCATACCTGCTTCGTCGCGGTCACGGCCACCACGTCCGCCACGGCGGTTGCGGCGGCGCCCGCCCTGGCGTTCACCCTGGGCGTCGGTCGACTCGGGTGCTTCGGCACCGGGCAGGGTGTCGACGAAGGCTTGTTTGGGCACTGCCTCGTCGGCCAAGCCCGCTTCGGCGACCGGTGCGGCCGGACGCGGTTCGCGCTCCGGCCGCGGGCCACGGCGGCCGTCCCGAGCTTCACCACGGCCTTCACCGCGCGGCTCACCACGGCCTTCACCGCGGTTTTCGTCGCGGTTGCCCTGGCGGCCACTGCGCTCTTCACCGCGGCTCACATCGAGGCCTTCGGTGCGAACGACTTCTTCGCCGGCCGGGCGCTCGGCGCGCTCGGGGCGTTTGCCGCGGCCTTCACCACGGCCTTCGCCGCGCTCGGTGCGTTCACCACCACGTTCGCCACGTTTGCCGTCGCGGCCACCACGCCCACCGCGGCCACCGCGCTCGCCACGGCCGTCGCGTGATTCGGTGGCCTTGGCGACCACCGGTGCGGCCGGCTTCGGAGCGACCACGACCGGCTCGGCCGAGTCAGCACCGAACAGGCTCTTGATCCAGCCGAAGAACCCACCGCCGGCCACCGCCACGGCCGGAGCCGGTGCCGCGACCACGGGTACAGGCACGGGTGCCGCCACGACCGGCGCGGGCTTGGGCACCGCCACCGGGGCCGGCGTCTCGGGCAGGATGCCCTTGATGACCGGCTCCTGCTTGGCCTTGGTCTTCTCGCGCCGCGTGATGCCGACTTCTTCTTCGGCCTCGTCGATCATCGTGTAGCTGGCTTGCAGATTTTCCAGGCGCGGGTCGTCGTGGCGCAGGCGCTCCAGGCGGTAGTTCGGCGTGTCGAGGTTCTTGTTCGGCACCAGCAGCACGGTCACGCGCTGCTTGAGTTCGATCTTGGTGATCTCGGTGCGCTTCTCGTTCAGCAGGAACGAGGTCACTTCCACCGGCACCTGCACGTGCACGGCGGCGGTGTTGTCCTTCATCGACTCTTCCTGAACCATGCGCAGGATCTGCAGCGCCGACGATTCGGTGTCGCGGATGTGGCCGGTGCCGTTGCAGCGCGGGCAGGTGATGTGCGAGCCTTCGCTGAGCGCCGGGCGCAGGCGCTG
>JAYVTD010000109.1:0-19849 GCA_043774765.1 Rhizobacter sp.
TGCCAACGTGGTCACCATCATCTGCGACTCCGGGCTGCGCTACCTGAGCACCGACGTCTATCGCGCGTCTGATTGACCGGTAGCTCGCCCCCCGGCGCAATGCACCATTGTCCAAGGAGTCCACGCCATGCATGCCACCACGCTCAAGCACTTCGATGAGCCGGACGAGGTGCGGACCTTCCCGCACGGGCGCTTCGAGATCGTCCACTTGGCCGGGGCCAGCCTGGGCCGCGCCACCTATCAACCGGGCTGGAAATGGTCCGAACACAACTCCGCGCTGGTTGGCACAGCGCTCTGCCACGCGCCACACACAGGCGTCGTCATTTCAGGTCACGGGGTGGTGCTGTACGAAACCGGCGAGCGGCTGGATCTGCTACCGGGGCAAGCCTTCCACATCACGTCGACGCCGCACGACAGCTGGGTCGAGGGCGACCTGCCCTACGTTTCGCTGCACCTGTTGAGTCCCGCACTGGCATGAGCGGAACGCTCTGTCCCGCCTTTTTGAACAGAAGCATTCGAGACGCCGTCGTAGTGCCCGGGTCGGAATTTGGGTCCTCGACTTGGATCGAGCCATCGACGAGTACCTGATCGTCGAAGGCCCGTCGCTGTTGGCTCGCCCATGGCGGACCAGGGACGCAGCCGGTCTACACGACCGACGTGCACGTTCGGCCGGCAGAAACCGACTTCTGCCTCAGCGGCCCGGAACTGGCCCCCGAACCGGACCTTCACCTGCGCCCGCTTCTGGCCGTTATGAAAAGCTTTTCATAACGGCCAGGTCCGGTCGCTCAATGGCCGCCGGGCTCGACTTCGGAACGACAGCTTTCAAAGTGAAGCAGACACCGCGCGGCGTCCGGCTACCGCGACGAAATCCAGGGAGCTGCAGTTCGGCGGCGGCACGAAGAAACCAGGATTGTTGCGCGACGGCCTGAGCAGTGGCAACCGAGTCCGATTTCGCCCGGCAGTAAGCTGGCAAACTACCGCACGTCCAGGCCGCCGAAAGTATCGTTGGAAGCTTCGTAGGCATCGGCAATGCGAGGCCCTTCCAAACGAACCTCAAATGTCGAACTGTGGAGATCGGACCGCGTTGGATGCTCAGCGGAACGTACGCGGATTGATTTTTTCGGAATTCACAGGGCGGCACCGCCCTGCATCGCGATCGGGACTGCCAGCGCCATCGCCGCTTCTTCGTGCCGGAACACGAGCGTGCCCTCTCGGATCGCTGCCACGAGCTGGTCGGGCGTCGTGCGGATATGCGCTTCCAGCGCCAAGGCGGCGCGCGCATCCTGCCGTGCCATGGCCAGCTCGAATATCTCGGCATGCTCCGCGTGGACGTTGCGCGGGTTGTGCGGCAAGGTCATCGCGTATTGCCGGTAGCGCTCACTGTGGCGCGACAGCAGGCGCAACACCTTGAAGGTCCAGGGCGATGCTCCGGCGGCGATCAGCGCCTCGTGATAGCGCGCATTGAGATGTTCCCAATGTCGCCGGCAGTCGGGCCGGATGGGTTGCTCGAAGGCGGAGAGCTCCTCGAAGGCGGTTCGAAGCTGCCCGCGCCAGGCCGTGTCGCCGCGGCGGATCGACTGCCGAAGCGCTTCGATCTCGATGTGCACGCGCAGCTGGGTCAGGTCCTCGAGATCGGCGATGGAAATCGGCGCGACGCGAAAGCCGCGCTGGCCCTCAGCGACGGCGAGGGCGTCACTGACGAGCCGAGTGATCGCCTCGCGCAGCGTGCCGGCGCCGACGCCGTAGCGGTCCTTCAAGTGCTCGACGCGCAGCTTCTCGCCAGGGGCGAGCCGTCCCTCGACGACGTCGTCGCGCAGTTGTGCGTAAGCGCGCTCGATCAGCGTGCGCGACGCATTGGCGTCATCGCGGTCGTCGGCCGGCTTCGGAAATCGCGCCGCCGTGGATTGGAGAAATGCACGCTTCACCATTGCCGTCGTCACTCCTGCGCGCGCTCGTGCGCTCGTGCAAGTCGGTAGCTGAGTTGCGCACGGCTCAGGCCGAGCGCGCGCGAAGCCGCAGCGAGGTTGCCGCCGGCGCGTTGTACGGCCTCCTGAAGCAACGCGTCTTCGAGCGCTTCGAGGCCGAGCCCGCGGCGCTGCATCTCGTCGTAAAGCGTCGCCGCTTCGGGCGGATTGCCGCGTTCGAGCTGGCCTTCGGCGTTGACGATCACCGGCGCGGCGCCGGGTGCCACGACGAACAATTCGCCCACGTCGACCGGCTCGCCGGGGCTGCACAAGATGACACCGCGTTCGATCAGGTTCTCGAGCTCGCGCACGTTGCCCGGCCAGGGGTGGCAGCGCATCGCGTCGAGCGCACGGTCGGTGAAGCCGGCGATGCGCTTGCCGTGCAGCGCGGCGAAGCGCTGCAGCAGGTGCAACGCCAGCGGCTCGATGTCGTCGACGCGCTCGCGCAGCGGCGGGATTCGAATCGGGTAGACGTTCAGGCGATACATCAGATCGCGCCGAAAGCGCCCGGCTGCGACCGCGGCTTCGAGATCGACGTTGGTGGCCGCGATCAGTCGCACGTCGACCTTGCGAACCGTCGTGCCGCCGAGGCGCTCGATCTCGCCGTGCTGCAGCACCCGCAGCAACTTGGCCTGCGCCGGCATCGACAGCTCGCCGAGCTCGTCGAGCAACAAGGTGCCGCCATCGGCGCGCTCGAAGCGCCCCGGCCGTGCCGCACCGGCGCCGGTGTACGCGCCCTTTTCGGCGCCGAACAACTCGCTCTCGATCAGCTCGCCCGGCAGCGCCGCGCAGTTCACGGCGATGAAGGGCTTGCCCGCGCGTGGGCTCATCGCATGCAGCGCACGTGCGAAGCGCTCTTTGCCGACACCGGTCTCACCGGTTAGCAACACGCTGACCTGCGTGCCTGCGGCCTTGCGCATCAGCGCGGTCGCGGCCAGGTACGAACGCGAGCGGCCGATCAGCGGCCCCAATTCATCGGCCGGCTCCAGCGTCGAACGCAGCGTGTCGACCTGCTCCTTCAGATCTTCGAGGCGAACCAGCAGCGAGTCGGCGTCGTAGTCGCGCGCCAGCGCCTCGCCGTCGGGCCAGTCGGCGAGCGGCCGGCCCTCAATGCGGCAATGGGCGGCGCCGCACGCAGAACACTCGATCTCCTTGAAGAACGTCGGCCGGCCCATGAAGGCGGTGGTGTAACCCGAGGCATAACCGAGCAGCATCCAGCACACGGGTTCGTCCTGCGGGCCGAAGTCGCGCACGTGCGACTCGACTTCCCACGAGTGGTCCCAACGAAAGATGCCGTGAAAGCGGCCGCTGTCCATGTCGAGATCGAACTCCTCCGGCGTCACCTGCACCGCGCCTTCGAGCATGTGCAACTGCGGGCCGACCGCGAACATGTCGAACAGCGTGGCCTCGCCGCGCACCTGGCGCGCGAGCGCGGCGTCGCGCTCGCCGGCGGCGTAGCCCGAACGCATCAGCACCCGGCGCGCCTGGTCGCGGCCGATGCTCTGCACGAGCTCGCGCCGCAGTGCGCCGAGCGCGGCCATGTGGACCAGCAGCATGCGCTGGCCGGCGAGCCAGATGCGCCCATCACCGGCCGAGAAATGGACCAGCCGGCGCAGGTCGGCGTCGGAGGGAAGTGGCGGCAGTGGCAAAGTCGACATTTCTCGGATTATCGAGATATTTCTCTGACTTGCCTAGAGGGTCGAGCCTGACGCTGCCAGTCGAGTTGATCAATTGAGCAATTTCACTTCGGGTCGGCTGCGCAATTCATCATGCTGCGCCGCGGAAATCCCGAGTGCCTTGCCTCGGCATGCCCGCACAAGGGCTGACTAGAACCGTTCCCACGGGGTCAAACTTTGGGGTTTACCCGTGTTTTATCGAGATTATTGGCATTCTCGGTGCTTCCTGGCACAGCGCATGCGATGTGTGACGGGACTGCCACCGACCCACCACCTCGCGACCGCCATGCACCCCAGCACCACCGACAGGCTGCCCATCGATGAGCCCCTGATCGCCGACACCTCGCGCAGGTTCGTGCGTCTGATCGAAGAGCGCAGCGATGGCTTGGTCGCGTTCGAGTTCTCGATCGGGTGGCCCGAGCTGGCGGTCGAGTTGCTGTTGCCGGCCGCGGCCTTCGACGAGTTCTGCGCTCGCAACAAGGTGCAGCGGCTCGACACCTGATCACGTTCCACACGTCACCCTCAAACGACATCGGAGACAAGCCAAGATGAACATCGACCTGCAGGCCCGTGAGATCACGCCACTGCGCCAGACCTACGCGCACGTGGCCAAGTACATCGGCGAAGACAAGGCCGCCTCGCGCTATCAGGAGGCGACCTACGGCGCGCAGCCGATGACGAACTTCCACTACCGGCCGACGTGGGACCCGAAGCACGCTCTCTTCGACGCCTCGCGCAGCGCCATCGTGCTGGCCGACTGGTACGTGTTGAAGGATCCGCGCCAGTTCTACTACGCGACCTGGACGATGACGCGCGCGCGCCAGCAGGACGCGATGGAATCGAACTTCCAGTTCGTCGATGCGCGCGGCATGGTCGACAAAATCCCCAACGAGGTGCGGCTGAAAGCGCTGCAGGTGCTGATGCCGCTGCGCCACGCGGCCTGGGGCGCCAATATGAACAACGCTGCCATCTGCGCGTACGGCTTCGGCACCGCGTTCACCGCGCCGGCGATGTTCCATGCGATGGACAACCTGGGCGTCGCCCAGTACCTCACGCGCCTGGGCCTCGCACTCGATGAGCCGAGCGTGCTTGAAGACGGCAAGCAGGCATGGCTCGACGACCCGCGCTGGCAGGTGCTGCGCCGCTACGTCGAAGACACCTTCGTCGTGAAAGATCCGTTCGAGCTTTTCATCGCGCAGAACCTGGCGCTCGACGGCCTGCTGTACCCGCTGATCTACGGCAGCTTCGTCGACGACGACGTCGCGCTGAAGGGCGGCACCGCAGTCGCGATGTTGACGGCGTTCATGCCCGAGTGGCACGACGAGAGCGCACGCTGGGTCGACGCGGTGGTGAAGGCGGCCGCAGCCGAATCACCCGCCAACAACACGCTGATCGCGCAGTGGACGCAAGCCTGGACGGAACGTGCCCACGCCGCCCTCGCACCCGTCGCCGAACTTGCGCTTGGCGCCGCCGGGCAGGACGCACTCGATGAAGCGCATTCGAAGCTCGCCGAGCGTTGCCGCAAGGCCGGCATCGCCTGAATCACAGAGTCGAGGAGACCACCACATGTCCAACGTATTCATCGCCTTCCAGCACAACGAAGAGTCGCGCCCGGTGATCGACGCGATCGTCGCCGACAACCCCGGCGCGATGGTCGTGCACTCGCCCGGCCTCGTGAAGATCGACGCGCCGAACAGCCTGACGATCCGCCGCGCCACGATCGAAGAGCAGACCGGCCGGCCCTACGACCTGCAGGCGATCCACGTGAATCTCGTGACGCTCTCAGGCCACATCGACGAAGACGACGACCAGCTGACCCTCAGCTGGAAGCACTGAACCTCACTTAATAGCAGAGGAGACAAGCATGGACACCGGTGTCGTGAAGAAGAAGCTCGGTCTGAAGGACCGCTACGCCGCAATGACCCGCGGCCTGGGCTGGGAAACCAGCTACCAGTCGATGGGGGACGTGTTCCCGTACGACAAGTACGAGGGCATCAAGATCCACGACTGGGACAAATGGCAAGACCCCTTCCGCCTGACGATGGACGCCTACTGGAAGTACCAGGGCGAGAAGGAGAAGAAGCTCTACGCCGTGATCGAGGCCTTCGCGCAGAACAACGGCCAGCTCGGCGTGGCCGACGCTCGCTACATCAATGCGCTGAAGCTCTTCATCCAGGGCGTGACGCCGCTCGAGTACTACGCGCACCGCGGCTTCGCGCACGTCGGCCGCCAGTTCACGGGTGAAGGCGCACGCGTCGCGGCGCAGATGCAGAGCATCGACGAATTGCGCCACTACCAGACCGAGACGCACGCGATCTCGCACTACAACAAGTACTTCAACGGCATGCACCATTCGAACCACTGGTTCGACCGGGTGTGGTACCTGTCAGTGCCGAAGTCCTTCTTCGAGGATGCGTGCACCGGTGGGCCGTTCGAGTTCCTGACTGCGGTGAGCTTCTCGTTCGAGTACGTGCTGACGAACCTGCTGTTCGTGCCCTTCATGAGCGGCGCGGCGCACAACGGCGACATGTCGACGGTGACCTTCGGCTTCTCGGCGCAGAGCGACGAGTCGCGCCACATGACGCTGGGCATCGAGTGCATCAAGTTCATGCTGGAGCAGGACCCGGCCAACGTGCCGATCATCCAGCGCTGGATCGACAAGTGGTTCTGGCGCGGCTACCGCCTGCTGAGCCTCGTCGCGATGATGCAGGACTACATGCTGCCCAAACGCGTGATGAGCTGGAAGGAAGCGTGGGAGATGTACGCCGAGCAGAACGGCGGCGCGCTGTTCAAGGATCTGGCGCGATACGGCATCCGCGAACCGAAGGGCTGGAAGGACGCCTGCGAAGGCAAGGACCACATCAGCCACCAGGCCTGGGGCACGTTCTACAACTACAGCGCTGCCGCGCCCTTCCACACCTGGGTCCCGAAGCAAGACGAGATGGCCTGGCTGTCGGAGAAGTACCCGACGACCTTCGACAAGTACTACCGTCCGCGCCTCGAACACTGGCAGGCCGAGGCCGAGAAGGGCAATCGCTTCTACAACAAGACGCTGCCGATGCTGTGCACGACGTGCCAGATCCCGATGGTCTTCACCGAGCCGGGCGACGCCAGCAAGATCTGCTACCGCGAAGGTGCGTACCTCGGCGACAAGTACCACTTCTGCAGCGACCACTGCAAGGAGATCTTCGACCACGAGCCCGAGAAGTACATCCAAGCGTGGCTGCCGGTGCACCAAATCTACCAGGGCCACTGCTTCAAGCCAGGCACCGACCCGACGGCCGAAGGCTTCGACCCGCTGATCGCCGTGCTGCAGTACTACGAGATGAACATCGGTCGCGACAACTTCGACTTCGAAGGCTCGGAGGACCAGAAGAACTTCGCCGCGTGGCGCGGCGATGCACCCCCGGTTCCGTTCGCCCCCGCTGGCCCGGCGGCCGCAGCGCAAGGAGACACAAAATGAGCGTCGTCGCCCTCGAGCCCTACTCGTTCCCTGCCGCCGATGCGCGCGAGAACTTCCCTGCGCCGCTGATCTACATCGGCTGGGAGGACCACCTGCTGTTCTGCGCACCGTTCTGCCTGCCGCTGCCGCCGGACATGCCCTTCGGTGCCATCGCCGAAGCCGTGCTGCCTGGCATCTACGGCTATCACCCGGACTTCGCGAAGATCGATTGGATGAAGGCGGAATGGCTCAAGTCGGGCCAGCCGTGGCAACCCGATCCGGCGAAATCGCTCGCCGAGAACGGCCTCAAGCACAAGGACGCGATCCGCTTCCGCACGCCGGGGCTGACGGGCATCAAGGGCTCGTTCAGCTGAGCCTTTACGTTCGATTCTCCGGACCATGAGCTACCAACTCACGATCGACCCGCTGGGCGCCACCATCGAGGTGGAAGAAGGCCAGACCGTGCTCGACGCCGCGTTGCGTCAGGGCATCTACATTCCGCACGCCTGCGGCCACGGCCTGTGCGGCACATGCAAGGTGCAGGTGAGCGATGGCGAGGTAGACCATGGCGCGGCGAACCCGTTCGCGTTGATGGAGTTCGAGCGCGACGAAGGCAAAACACTCGCCTGCTGCTGCACGCTGCAGAGCGACGTGACGATCGAGGCCGACATCGACGAGGAGCCCGACGCGCAGATCATCCCGGTCCGCGACTTCGGTGCCACCGTGACGCGCATCGTCTTTCTGACGCCGACGATCAAGGCACTGCACCTCGCACTCGACAAGCCGATCCGCTTTCAGGCCGGGCAGTACGTGCAACTCGAGATCCCGGGGCTCGGCCAGAGCCGCGCGTTCTCGATCGCCAACTCGCCGGCCGATGTCGAGAAGACCGGCGAGATCGAACTCAACGTGCGCATCGTCGCCGGCGGCGCCGGCACGGGCTACCTGCACAACACGCTGAAGGAAGGCGACCGGCTGCGCCTCACCGGCCCGTACGGGCGCTTCTTCGTTCGCCAATCGGCTGCCATGCCCATCGTCTTCATGGCCGGTGGCTCGGGCCTGTCGAGCCCGCGCTCGATGATCCTCGACCTGCTCGACGGCGGCTGCATGCTGCCGCTCACGCTGGTCTACGGCCAGCGCACGCGCGACGAGCTCTACTACGACGAGACCTTTCGCGCGCTGGCCGCGGAGCACGCCAACTTCAGCTACGTGCCGGTGCTCTCGAATGAGCCCGAAGGCTCAGGCTGGACCGGCGCACGCGGCTTCGTGCACGACGCCGCGAAGGCGCACTTCGGCGCCACGTTCACTGGCAACAAGGCCTATCTGTGCGGTCCGCCGCCAATGGTCGAAGCCTGCATCGCGACGCTGATGCAGGGCCGCCTGTTCGAGCGCGACATCTACACCGAGAAGTTCCTGTCCGCGGCCGATGCCGGCCACGCTCGCAGCCCGCTGTTCAGGACGATCTGAAGCTGATTCGCCATGATTTTCGACAGCCGCCCCAAGCTCAGCGTCAGCATCGCCAACAACGGCGAGACCTTTCCGTGCGCGACCGAAGAGAGCCTGCTGCGCGGCATGCTCAAGCTCGGTCGCAAGGGCGTGCCCGCGGGCTGCGTCAACGGCGGCTGCGGCGTGTGCAAGGTGCGCATCGTCGAGGGCTCGGTCAAGCCGCTCGGGCCGGTGAGCCGCGCCCACGTCAGCGCCGAAGAAGAACGCTGCGGCATCACGCTCGCCTGCCGCGTGGCACCTGTCACTGCAGTGCGCATCGAGGCCATCGGCAAATTAGAACGACCTTTTTCCAACGAGCCCGCCACTGTGGCGGGTACGTCAACAACGCTGCTAACCACGCGGCATCAAGGAGACATGTGATGGGTGTGATGAGAATCGGCCACGCGAGCCTGCGTGTGATGGACATGGCTGCGGCCGTGAAACACTACGAAAACGTGCTAGGCCTGAAGACGACGATGGTCGACAAGGCGGGTAACGTCTATCTGAAGTGCTGGGACGAGTGGGACAAGTACTCGCTGATCCTCACGCCCTCGGATCAGGCTGGCCTGAACCACGTTGCCTACAAGGTCGAGAAGGATGCCGACCTCGACACGCTGAAAGCGAAGATCGAAGCCTGGGGCGTGAAGACCACCGAGCTGCCTGAAGGCACCCTGCCGTCGACCGGCCGCATGCTTCAGTTCAAGCTGCCCAGCGGTCACGAGATGCGGCTCTATGCAATGAAGGAGTACGTGGGCACCGAAGTCGGCACCACCAACCCCGACCCGTGGCCGGACGGCCTGAAGGGCGCCGGCGCGCACTGGCTCGATCACCTGCTGCTGATGTGCGAGATGAATCCGCCGGAAGGCATCAACACCGTCGCCGACAACACCCGGTTCATGACCGAGGCGCTGGACTTCTTCCTCACCGAGCAGGTGCTGGTCGGCCCGGCCGGCGACATGCAGGCCGCCACCTGGATGGCGCGCACGACGACACCGCACGACATCGCCTTCGTCGGCGGGCCGAAGAGCGGGCTGCACCACATCGCCTACTTCCTCGACTCGTGGCACGACGTGCTGAAGGCGGCGGACGTGATGGCCAAGAACAAGGTCAAGATCGACGTCGCACCGACACGCCACGGCATCACCCGCGGCGAGACGATCTACTTCTTCGACCCGAGCGGCAACCGAAACGAGACCTTCGCCGGCCTCGGCTACCTGGCCCAGCGCGACCGGCCGGTGACGACCTGGACCGAGGACCAGCTCGGCAGCGGCATCTTCTATCACACGGGTGAAATGGTGGCCTCGTTCACCGACGTCTACACCTGACGAGCGTGAGCGGCGCGTTGATGAACTCGACCTCGCACAGCGTCACGCGGCGCTGCATCGACTGGCGCGCAGCGCAAGCCGCGGTCGCCGCGGCTTGCGCTGCGGCCGAGGCCGAGGGCCTGCGCATCAACGTCGCCGTGGTCGATTCGGGCGGCGTGCTCGCGGGCTTCCTGCGCATGCCCGGCGCCTTCCTGCATTCGGTCGAGATCGCGATCGACAAGGCCTACACCGCGGCGAGCTTCGGCTTCGCCACCAGCCAGTGGCCGCAGATCCTCGCCGGCGACGAGGCGCTGCGGCTCGGGCTGCCGCTGCGACCGCGGCTCGTCGTCTTCGGCGGCGGGCTGCCGATCATCGAAGCCGGTGGCGAACTGATCGGCGGCATCGGTGTCTCCGGCGGTTCGGCCGCGCAAGACGAAGCCTGCGCGCGCGCCGGTCTTGTTGCGATCGGCATGGCCTGAACGCAGGCGCCCTCTCTTTTCAAACTGCAGGCGAGACCATGAAGCAATACCTCAATTTCATCGGGGGCGAGTTCGTCGCCACCGGCAAGACCTTCGAGAACCGCGCGCCGGTCGACAACCGCGTGCTCGGCCTCGTGCATGAAGCTGGCCAGCGCGAAGTCGACGCCGCCGTCGCGGCGGCTCAGCGTGCGCTCAAGGGCGACTGGGGCCGCATGAGCGTGGGCAAGCGTGTCGAGCTGCTGTATGCGGTGGCCGACGAGATCAACCGCCGCTTCGACGACTTTTTGCAGGCTGAGATCGCCGACACCGGCAAGCCGCTGTCGCTGGCCTCGCACATCGACATCCCGCGCGGCGCAGCCAACTTCAAGGTCTTTGCGGACATTGTCAAGAACGCACCGACGGAAAGCTTCCAGATGGCGACACCCGACGGCGGCACCGTCGTCAGCTACGGTCTGCGCACGCCGCTCGGCGTGGTGGCGGTGGTCTGCCCGTGGAACTTGCCGCTGCTGCTGATGACCTGGAAGGTCGGCCCGGCGCTGGCCTGCGGCAACGCCGTCATCGTCAAACCCTCGGAAGAAACGCCGGCCACCGCGACGCTGCTCGGCGAGGTGATGAAGGCCGTCGGCGTGCCCGACGGGGTCTACAACGTCGTGCACGGCTTCGGGCCGAACTCGGCGGGTGAGTTCCTCACCAAGCACCCTGGCGTCAACGGCATCACTTTCACCGGCGAAACACGCACCGGCGAGGCCATCATGGCCGCCGCCGCCAAGGGCGTGCGGCCGGTCAGCTTCGAGCTCGGTGGCAAGAACGCGGGCATCGTGTTCGCCGATGCCGATTTCGACAAGGCCGTCGCCGGAATCACGCGCAGCGCTTTCGAGAACTGCGGGCAGGTCTGCCTGGGCACCGAACGGGTCTACGTGCAGCGGTCGATCTTCGACAGTTTCGTCGCCGCACTGAAGGTCAAGGCCGAGGGCCTGAAGGTCGGCCCGTCGGAAGAGCCCGGCGTCGGCATGGGCCCGCTGATCTCGGCCGAGCACAAGCACAAGGTGCTGGGCTACTACGCCAAGGCCCGCGCCGAAGGGGCTACCGTGGTCACCGGTGGCGGCGAGCCGAGGATGAGCGGTGCGCTGGCCGAAGGCCATTGGGTGCAGCCGACGATCTGGACCGGCCTGCCCGAGAGCGCGACCGTGATCCGCGAAGAGATCTTCGGCCCGTGCTGCCACATCGCGCCGTTTGACACCGAGGAGGAAGTGATCGCGCTGGCCAACGCCACCGACTACGGCCTCGCGACGACGGTGTGGACGCAGAACCTCGGCACCGCACACCGGCTGGCGAGTGCGATCGAGGTCGGTCTGTGCTGGGTCAACAGCTGGTTCTTGCGCGACCTTCGCACCGCGTTCGGCGGCGCCAAGGGCTCGGGCATCGGCCGTGAAGGTGGAGTGCACTCGCTGGAGTTCTACAGCGAGTTGCGCAACGTAATGATCAAACTGTGAGCGAGGTCATGAACGCTATCGCTTCGACCAACCCCGAGCTGGGTCGGCGCATCCGCACCGGTGCGTTCGAGACCAATGTGCACTACATCGGTGCGGGCCGGCCCGTGCTCTTGATCCACGGTTCGGGCCCCGGCGTCAGCGCCTGGGCCAACTGGCGCCTGGCCATGCCGGTGATCGCGAAGCAGGCGCGCGTGATCGCGCCCGACATGGTCGGTTTCGGATACACCGACCGTCCCGCGGGCATCGCCTACACGATGGACACCTGGGTGCAGCAGGCGCTCGACCTGCTCGACGCACTCGATCTGCCGCAGGTCGATCTGATCGGCAACAGCTTCGGCGGCGCGCTGTCGCTCGCGCTGACGATCCGCGCGCCCGAGCGTGTGCGTCGGCTGGTCTTGATGGGCAGCGTCGGCGTGCCGTTCCCGATCACACCGGGGCTCGATGCGGTGTGGGGCTACGAGCCCTCGTTGCAGCGCATGCGCGAGTTGCTCGACATTTTTGCCTTCGACCGCAAGCTTGCGACCGACGAACTCGCGCAACTGCGCTATGAGGCGAGCATCCGCCCGGGGGTTCAGGAGTCGTTCGCTGCGATGTTCCCGGCCCCACGCCAGCGCTGGGTCGATGCAATGACGAGCGCCGAGGCCGATATCCGCCGCATCGCACAGCAGACGCTGGTGGTGCACGGCCGCGAGGACCGCGTGATCCCGCTCGCGACCTCGGTGACGCTTTCGAACTGGATCCCGCGCGCGCAGTTGCACGTGTTCGGCCAGTGTGGCCACTGGACGCAGATCGAACACGCGGCGCGCTTTGCGCAGCTGGTCGGCAATTTTCTCGCCGAAGCGGACGCCGACGGACCGAAACCTCTCACGGATTGACCGACTGACACCATGAACGAAGAACTCATCCAAACCCTCGGCGACGAGCTCTACGGCGCGCTGCAAGGCGCGCACGTCGTCGAGCCGCTGACGACCCGCCACCCCGAGATCACGGTCGAAGACGCCTACCGTATTCAGCAGCGCTTGAACGCGCGCCGCCTCGACGCCGGCGAGACGATCATCGGCAAGAAGATCGGCGTGACCTCGAAGGCGGTGATGAACATGCTCGGCGTTTATCAGCCCGATTTCGGCATGCTGACCGACGGCATGGTTTACAACGAAGGCGAGGCGATCGCCGCCAACACCTTGATCCAGCCGAAGGCCGAGGGCGAGATCGCCTTCGTCCTGAAGCGCGACCTGATCGGCCCCGGCATCAGTGCGGCCGACGTGATCGCCGCGACCGAGGGCGTGATGGCCTGCTTCGAGATCGTCGACAGCCGCATCCGCGACTGGAAGATCAAGATCCAGGACACGGTCGCAGACAACGCCTCGTGCGGCGTCTTCGTGCTCGGCGACCGCATGGTTTCGCCGCTCGAGGTCGACCTCAACACCTGCGGCATGGTGCTCGAGAAGAACGGCGAGATCGTCGCCACCGGCGCCGGCGCCGCCGCGCTCGGCGCGCCGGCCAACGCGGTGGCGTGGCTGGCGAACACGCTAGGCGCACTCGGCATCCCGCTGAAAGCCGGCGAGGTGATCCTGTCCGGCTCTCTCGCGATCATGGTGCCGGTGAAAGCCGGCGACAGCCTGCGCGTGACGATAGGCGGCATTGGTGGCTGCTCGGTTCGATTCATCTGACTCTCTGGAGATTCCCCTGTGAAAAAAGTGAAATGTGCCCTCATCGGGCCCGGCAACATTGGCACCGACCTGCTCGCCAAGCTGCAACGCAGCGCGGTGCTCGAGCCGGTGTGGATGGTCGGCATCGACCCGACCTCCGACGGCCTGAAACGCGCCCGCGAAATGGGCATCAAGACGACGGCTGAAGGCGTCGACGGCCTGCTGCCGCACGTGCTGGCCGACGGCGTGCAGATCGCGTTCGACGCGACCAGCGCCTACGTGCACGCCGAGAACTCGCGCAAGCTCAACGCGCTCGGCGTGATGATGATCGACCTGACACCAGCGGCCATCGGCCCGTATTGCGTGCCGCCGGTGAATCTCAAGCAACATGTCGGCAAGCGTGAGATGAACGTCAACATGGTGACCTGCGGCGGGCAGGCCACGATCCCGATGGTCGCCGCCATGAGCCGTGTGCAGCCGGTCGCATACGGCGAGATCGTCGCCACCGTCGCCTCGCGCTCGGTCGGCCCAGGCACGCGCAAGAACATCGATGAGTTCACCCGCACCACGGCGGGTGCGGTCGAGAAAGTCGGCGGCGCCAAGAAGGGCAAGGCAATCATCGTGATCAACCCGGCCGAGCCGCCGATGATCATGCGCGACACGGTGCATTGCCTGACCGAAACCGCGCCCGACCAGGCCGCGATCACCAAGTCGATCCACGACATGATCAAGGAAGTTCAGAAGTACGTGCCCGGCTACAAGCTCGTCAACGGCCCGGTGTTCGACGGCAACCGCGTCTCGGTCTTCATGGAGGTCGAGGGTCTGGGCGACTACCTGCCCAAGTACGCAGGCAATCTGGACATCATGACCGCGGCTGCGGCGCGCACCGCCGAGATGTTCGCCGAAGAAATCCTGGCCGGCTCGCTGAAGCTCGTGCCGACCGTGGAAACCGAGGCCGCCTGAAGGAATGAACACAATGAACACACTCAAAGGCAAGAAGATCACGCTGCACGACATGACGTTGCGTGACGGCATGCACCCGAAGCGCCACCAGATGACGCTCGATCAGATGAAGTCCATCGCGACCGGCCTCGATCAGGCCGGCGTGCCGCTGATCGAAGTAACCCACGGCGACGGCCTCGGCGGCAGCTCGGTCAACTACGGCTTCCCGGCGCACAGCGACGAGGAGTACCTCTCGACCGTGATCCCGCTGATGAAGCGCGCCAAAGTTTCGGCGCTGCTGATCCCGGGTATCGGCACCGTCGACCACCTGAAGATGGCGCACGGCCTCGGTGTCGCGACGATCCGCGTCGCAACACACTGCACCGAGGCAGACGTCTCCGAGCAGCACATCACCGCGGCGCGCAAGCTGGGCATGGACACGGTCGGCTTCCTGATGATGGCGCACCTGAACAACCCCGAAGGGCTCGTGAAGCAGGCGCTGCTGATGGAGAGCTATGGCGCTAACTGCATCTACATCACCGACTCGGCCGGCTACATGCTGCCCGACGACGTGACGGCGCGGCTCGGCGCGGTGCGCGCCGCGTTGAAGCCCGAGACCGAACTGGGCTTCCACGGTCACCACAACATGGCGATGGGCGTCGCCAACTCGATCGCGGCAATTGCTGCGGGTGCAACGCGGATTGATGCCGCTGCGGCCGGCCTCGGCGCGGGCGCGGGAAACACGCCGATGGAAGTGCTGGTCGCGGTGTGCGACCGGATGGGTATTGAGACCAGCATCGATGTCTGGAAGATCCAGGACGTGGCCGAAGACCTGGTCGTGCCGATCATGGACTTCCCGATCCGCATCGACCGCGACGCGCTGACGCTCGGTTATGCCGGCGTGTACGGCAGCTTCCTGCTGTTCGCCAAGCGCGCCGAAAAGAAATACGGCATCCCGGCCCGCGATCTGCTCGTCGAACTCGGCCGCCGCGGCATGGTCGGCGGGCAGGAAGACATGATCGAAGACACCGCGCTCACGATGGTGAAGGCGCGCGACTTGAAGGTCGCCAAGGCGGCTTGAGGAACACCACCATGACACTCGACAAAAAAACCATCGCCGGCCTCGCAGAACACCTCGAAAGCTGCGAACTGCAGGCTCGCGACACGCCGAAGATCACCGACGAGCACCCCGGCATGGACTGGGACGACGCGTATGCGATCCAGGACGAAATCTTGCGCCGCAAGCTCGAACGCGGCGAACGAGTCATCGGCCTGAAGGCCGGCCTCACCTCACACGCGAAGATGAAGCAGATGGGTGTGGACACGCCCGTCTTCGGCTTCCTCGTCGACAGCTTCTGCGTGCCCGAGGGCGGTGAGGTGAAGATGAGCGAACTGATCCACCCGAAGGTCGAGCCCGAGATCTGCTTCGTACTCAAGCACGCACTGAAGGGCCCTGGCTGCCACATCGGCGCGGTGCTCGCTGCGACCGACTTCGTGCTGCCCGGCATCGAGGTGATCGACAGCCGCTATCGCGACTTCAAGTTCGACCTGAAGAGCGTCGTCGCCGACAACACCTCGGCCGCGCGCTTCGTGATCGGTGGGCAGGCACAGTCGGTCGACAAGCTCGATCTGCGCACCCTCGGCGTGGTGATGGAGAAGAACGGCGAGGCCGTCGGCATCGGTGCCGGCGCCGCAGTGCTCGGTCACCCGGCCGCGGCGATCGCCATGCTCGCCAACCACCTCGGCAAGCGCGGCCGGGAGATTCCTGCCGGCACGATGATCATGTCCGGTGGCGTCACCGAAGCGGTGAGCGTGAAGGCTGGCGACCACGTCAGCCTGCGCGTGCAAGGCCTTGGCAGCGTCTCGCTGCGATTCGTCTGAAACGGAGACTGCAATGCCATTCGCCCAGATCTACATGCTCGAAGGCCGCAGCGACGAGCAAAAGAAGGCCGTGATCGAGAAGGTGACGCAAGCGCTGGTCGAGGCCACCGGTACGCCGATCGCCAATGTGCGGGTATGGATCCACGACGTGCCCAAGCAGAACTGGGGCATCGCAGGGGTCAGCGCAAAGGATCTGGGGCGCTAAGCGAAAGATCCGAATCAATCCGATCAGGTCCACAGCGGTCGAACTTCGCGCCATGCGCATCGTGAGGTCTGTTCATGCCTGACTGTCGCGCTCCCCATGGCTGACCAGACTGGAGTTTCCGGTCCACGGCAGTCGGACGGAAACTCGCATGGCTGATTCCAGAGCAGATCTCGGCACGGACGATTGGCGCCTGGTTTCGGCGACGCCTGCTTCGGCGAAGCGTTACCTCGGGCCGCCGTCTGGCAATGTCAGCTGTACTTTGAAGACCGGCCACCGCTAACCTGAACTGCGCGGCGCTCAAACGGCCGGAAGTGGCCGACTATGTTAGTACGAGGCGGCGCCAGGAAGCTGACGTTCGATTGGGCGTTCTCGCCAGCCAAGTTCAGCTTAGGCGGCACCTGCGGAAACCCGGTATCGGCCACAAGCTGCCGGTCAATGGCATTCCGCGAAGCGGCATTTCGCTCTTGGTAGTAGTTGCTGGTACCTGGCGTCGACGCGTCACGACAGCGGCAGCTGACGTCATCGAGCGGATAGCCGGCGCCGTAGTTCTAGTTCGGAACATGGCATCACGCCGGTCCCACCGCCGTTTCCAGCTTACGCAGATGAGTGTGGGCATCCCCCGCGCTCTCGAAGATGTGAGGAGCAACACCACGCTGCAGTAGCGCCTCGCCCAGCTTGCTGCGCAGGAAGGCGCTGGTCGTGTAGCGCGTGACACGCAGGTAGTAGCGGGACGCGACATCTCGCACCATGTCCGAGTACGCGTCGAGCACGTCGGGCGCGACGACGAAATTGTCATAGTTGACCAGGGCCGGCACCTTGTCGCTGAGCAGGACCAGTCGGACCTCCAAGGCGTCGCGGATAGCCTGGACGTCAGCGGCGCTGCGCACCGTCAGACCTTCGAAGTTGGCGAAGAAGATGCCCCGCTTCGGGTCGTAGTCGAAGCGCTGATCGAGCGGGAGCCGCAGAAGCACTTCGCGCAACCCCATCGGTTCGGGTGAGAAGATGACCGGGTCCATGACCCGCAGGTCGGCGGCGATGGCGGGCCGGAACGCCATGCGGGACAGGACGTCGCGCTCGAGATCAACGCCCGGTGCGATCTCGATCAGTTCCAGGCCAAGATGACCAAGTCGGAAAACGCAGCGCTCGGTCACGTAGAGCGCTTCCTGCCCGCGCTGTTGGGCGACCCTGCCGCTGTAGGTAACGTGCTCGACGGCCTGCACGAACTTGCACACCGAACCTTCTCGGCCGATAAGGAGTTGCCCGCCGTCCACCGCAATGGCGAGCCCGCTGGTAGTGAACGTGCCCACGAACACCACCTTCTTGGCGCTCTGGCTGATGTTGATAAAACCACCGGCTCCGGCCAGCCGCGGACCGAACTTGCTGACGTTCAGGTTGCCTTCTCGGTCAGCCTGCGCGAGGCCGAGGAATGCGATGTCCAGGCCGCCGCCATCGTAAAAATCGAACTGGTAGGGCTGATCGATCACGGCTTGGGTGTTGGTGGCGGCTCCGAAGTCGAGGCCACCGGCAGGAAAGCCACCGATGACACCAGGCTCGGTGGTCATGGTCAGAAGATCGCCGATTCGTTCTTCTGCCGCCACTGCGGAAATACCTTCGGGCATGCCGATGCCGAGGTTCACGACGCTGTTGGCCTTCAGCTCCAGTGCCGCCCGTCGGGCAATGATCTTTCGCTCGTCCAGCGGCAAGGGCTCCTTCAGGCCGGTGGGCACGCGCATTTCACCGCTGTAGCCCGGGTGGTAGGCCGTGCTGAAGGTCTGCCAGTGATTCTCGGGGCGCGCGATTACGACGCAGTCGACCAGGATGCCCGGCACCTTCACCTGTCGGGGATTCAAGGCGCCGCGCTCGGTAACGCGCTCGACCTGCGCGATGACGATGCCGCCGCTATTGTGTGCGGCGGTGGCGATGGACAAGGACTCCAGCGTGAGCGCTTCGCGCTCCATCGTGAGGTTGCCGTCCGGATCGGCGGTGGTGGCTCGGATGATGGCCACATGGATCGGAAACGCCTTGTAGAAGAGGCATTCCTGGCCCCCGAGATGACTTAGTTCGACAAGGTCTTCGACAGTCTGCCCGTTCATCTTGCCACCGCCCAGCCGCGGATCGACGAACGTTCCGAGCCCGATGCGGCTGAGATGTCCAGGCCGCCCGCCGGCGATGTCGCGAAACAGGCAGGAGATGACACCCTGAGGGAGGTTGTAGGCCTCAACGAGGTTCGACGTGGCCAAGTGGCCGAGTTTGGGCACCAGTCCCCAGTGCCCGCCGATCACGCGGCGCAGCAAGCCTTCGTGCGCCAAGTGATTCAACCCCTTGTCCTTGCCATCCCCTTGGCCTGCCGCGTAAACCAAGGTCAGGTTCCGAGGTTCGGCGCTCGCCAGAAATCGTTCCTCCAGCGCGATCGCAACCTCCTCAGCAAAGCCGATGCCGACGAAACCGGACGTGGCGACGGTGTCACCGTTGCTGATCAAGCGCACCGCATCGGCGGCCGAGACGAGCTTGCCCATCTGCTCGTGGGAAGGCGCTGGCGTTCGAAGGCCTGGCATGGAAGTCTCCTGAGGGTCTCGGAGGGGCGCGGCGCGGGTTGCGTGGCCCCAATCTGCTTAGCGCTTGATCGCGGCGTCGATGGTGACCCGCTCCTTTCGGGCATTGAACACCGCGACATCCTGGTCGATCTCGAAACGCATCAGATCCTCGCCCAGGACCAAAGGGCCGTCGTAGGTAGCGCGCGTGCGCGAGAGCACCTCGGTGGGGGCTACGTCGAGTGGCTGGTTGGCCTTGAGCACGATGATGTGCGTGTAGGCCGCCACCTTAGGGCGGGCCATCGAGAAGATGCGGCCAGCTTCCTCAGGAGCGGTGTGGTGCGCCGTGATCTCCTTGAAGCGCGGGAATTGATTGAGTAGTTCCGGGTCGATGTCGGCCACCTCATGGAGCAGCAGGTCCGCACCCTTGGCCCTCTCGGCGATGCGCTCGTCGTAGGTCGTGTCGCTCGAAATAACGACTTTCTTTCCGTCGTACTCGATCACGTAGCCGAAGTTCGGCTCGATCAGGTCGCCGTGGTGGGTTGCAAAGGCACTGACCTTCACGCCGTTGCGCTCGTAGACGACGCCCGCTTCGATATCGTGGGCGTCGAACGCGATGCCCGCAGCGGGCAGCCTTTCATCGGCCAGTCGGATGCGGATGTCTTCAGAGAACGCCGCAGTCAGATTCTTCGTCATCGCGGCGGTGCCCTTCGGGCCGTAAATCGTCATCGGCTTCGTGCGCGAAGCGAAGCCAGTGGGCAACCACCCGGTCAACCAAAGGTCCGGCAGGCCGACCAGGTG
>JAYVTD010000110.1:0-9324 GCA_043774765.1 Rhizobacter sp.
AGAAAGTCGAGTTCGTTCAACAAGGCCTGCACGCCTTCGCGCTCGTGCGCCAAGTCACGCCGGGTGGACAACGTGGCGCCCTGGTGCACGGTGGTCACGCGCTCGCGGCCGCTGCCGGGCGCCAGCCGCGGTCCGAAGTCGCCGAAGGGTGCGGCCAGCAGGCTCACCGACAAGCCGCTGCCGTGTGGCGTTAGCTCTGCGCGCAGCACACGGCTGGGCTCGACTTCGTGGCCGGCCTCGGCGTCGCTGGCAACCTGGAAGTGCGCGGCCAGCACACGCAGCGCAGCGTCGAGCTCGGCGCGTGCCGCGACCGGAACCTTCCAGCCTTGCGACACCAGCTCGGCCACGCGCAACTGCGCTGGTGAAAGGCGCACCAGCCGCGCGCGCGTGTTGCCGTCGGCCAGCAGCAGCGTGTTGCGCAAACGCGCGCGCTGTGCTCGCCAGCGGGGCGGCAGCAGCTCGTCCCGCGCTTCGTCTTTCGGCGAGCTGCGCACCGGGTCGAGCAGGCGGAAGGTGATGTGCTCACCCTGCGTCATGATCTCGAGCGCGGGCAAGGCTTCAGTGATCTCGATGAACTGCGCCGGGTCGCGCACCCAGGCCACGCACGGGTGGCCGACAAGCGCTGGCGCGGCGGTGGCGATGTCGAGCACCGGGCGGTTGCCGAAGTCTTCGCGCTCGATCGCGCGCAGCACGGCGGCGTCGTGCGTGTTCAGATCCTTGCGCTTGATCAGCGTCGCGAGCGACACCGGTTTGGCCTTGCCCAGGCCGCGCACGCCTGCCTTCTGCTCCCACGGTTCCAGGGCGTTGATGCGGCCGTCGGCACCCGCGCTCACGACCCAGATCAGCCGGTCCTGCAGCGCGCTGTCGCGGGCCCGCGCCGGCCCGGCGGCGCCTTCGCCGAGTGCGACGATCGAGGCCAGCGCCTCGCGCCAGCTGTCTTGCGCCTCGCCGATGAAAAAGGCAGCGCCGGCGTCTTCTGCAGTCGGCGCTTCGCCGAGCAACGAGGCCGCCGCACGGCGCACCAGCCGCGCCGACCAGGCCATGCCGGCCACTTCGAACTGCTGCGACAAGGCTTGTGCGTGCGCGCGCAATTCAAGCGGCGCTTTCACGTCGACGCGCAACCACGCCGCGAGCAGCAGGTGGTGCAGCAAGTGCATCGACAGCAGCCCCGAGCGCTCGCGCTGGCGCAGGCAAAACTGATCGTGCGCCTTGGGCGCGTCGCCGAGCCGCTGATCGATGGCCGCGAGCCACACGGCCCAGACGCCGAACGGGTCGGCGTCACGCTTGGCCGATGTTTTGCCACCCGCTTCGCTGGCCGCGAACTTGCGCGCCTTGCTCCACGCGCCCGGCGTGGGCTGGGCCAGCAGTGCCATCACGTAAATCCAGCCGAGCGAAGGCGAGACCAGATTCTTGCGCCGACCCACATCGACGGCGCCTTGTTTCCAGGCCGCTTCGAAGCGGGCGGCGCCGGCTTCCCAGTCGCCTTCGGCGAGGCTCAGCACCGAGTGCAACAGGTCGATGCCGGAGCCGTGGAGCCCGGCACACATCGCGCGGGCGGCTGCGAACTGGCCGCGAAACAGCAGCGTTTCGGTCAGGCGGCCACGCATGTGGGGCGTGAAGCCGAGCTGCGCTTTGGCGGGCCGTGCCAGCAGCCACGCTTCGAGCGGCGCGAGCGTGCTTTCTGCAAAGCCGCTCAGCTCGGTCATCAGGTCGGCGGCCAGCGCGGTCTGCAGCTTCGGTTCGAGCTGGCCGAACAAGTCGGCGTCGAAGGGTTCGAGCATCGCCGTGCTCAGCGCGCCGCGCCACAGGTGCGTGAAGCTGAAGGCCAGCTCGCTCAGGCGCTCGAAATGGCGCAGCGTACGGCCGCCGAAGATCACCAGCCGCAGCGCGGCGGCGAGCTGGTCTGGCTCCTGGAAACCGAGCGAGTAGGCGCGCTCGAAATCGATCAGCTTGCGCCAGGCGTCGAACCAGGCCTGCGCGCGCTGCGGCGAGCGCATCAGCTCGCGGAAGCGCGCTTCGCCGTGCGGCAAGCTCGCACGCACGCGGCCCTGCGCGTCGCGCGTGGCGTGACCGGCGGCGAGCAGGCGCTCGACCACCCTGCGCACCTCGACCGGGTTGAAAGCCGCGCCACGTTCGGTGCGCAGGCCGGCGGCCGTCATCATGTCGGACACGCGGGTCAGGCCCGACGGTGCCTGCAGCGCGCACAGCGTGTCGTGCACCAGCGCGTCTTCCGTGCCCATCGAACGGTCGAGGCCGGTGATGTCGCTGACGGGTGCGGGGTCGACAGAAGTCAAAGTGGGCGGGCTCGAACGGGGCGTCACGGGGACCTTGTGCTGTCGGCGAAAGAGCGCAAGCCTACCCGACCCCTGCGCGGTTTCAGGTGCTGCAGGCCGATCCACCTGCTTTCCTACAACGAAGTGGCGGTGCGCGCGCGATACTTCGGCGCCTCGACCTGCCCTCGCCCATGACACCTGCGCTGTTCATCGTGTTCAACATCGGATCGGGCCACGGTGACGCGGCCGAGGCCCGTGCCACGATCGAATCGGCCTGCACCGAAGGCGGCCGCGAACTGCAGCTGATGGTGGTCGACCGACCCCAGCGCATCACCGAGCTGGCGGCAGAGGCAGTGCGGCGTGCCCAGCAGGTCGGCGGCGTGGTCGTGGCGGCCGGCGGCGACGGCACCATCAACGCGGTGGCCCAGGCCACGCTCGGCAGCGGCTGCACGTTCGGTGTGCTGCCGCAGGGCACCTTCAACTACTTCAGCCGCACCCACGGCATTCCGGGTGAAATCGCACCGGCGATGCAGGTGCTGCTGCACGAGACGGCGCAGCCGGTGCAGGTGGGGCTCGTCAACGACCGGGTGTTTCTCGTCAACGCGAGCCTCGGGCTGTACCCGAAGCTGCTGGAAGACCGCGAAGCCTGGAAGAAAAAACTCGGCCGCAGCCGGCTCGTGGCCATCAGCGCGGGGTTGATGACCTTGCTGCGCGGTTACCGCAACCTGCGGCTGCGCATCGGCGTTCACGGCGAGACGCGCGAGCTGCGCACGCCAACGCTCTTCGTCGGCAACAACGCGCTGCAGATGGAGCAGTTCGGTTTCCCCGAGGCGCAGGCCATCGACGCGGGCGCACTGGCCGGCATCACGCTGCGCCCGGTCGGCCGGCTGGCGATGCTCGGGCTGCTGCTGCGCGGCGCACTCGGGCGCCTGGGCGAGGCCGATCAGGTGTTGAACTTCTCGTTCCGCCAACTGACCGTGCTGAGTTCGCGGGGATTCGGCAAACGCCGCGTGAAAGTGGCGACCGACGGCGAGGTCACGCGGATGAACCTGCCGCTGGTCTTCCGCGTTTCGCCCGAGCCGCTGTGGCTGATCCGGCCCAAAGCGCCGGCACCGGAGCGCGCCGGCCCATGACGGTCTTGCTGCAGGTTTCCGATCCGCACTTCGGCACCGAGCGGCCGGAGGTGGTGGGCGCGCTCGAACAATTTGTGCACGTGCTGCGGCCGGGCGCCCTGCTGCTGTCGGGCGACATCACGCAGCGCGCGACCTTGGCGCAGTTCGCCGCGGCGCGCGCTTTTGTCGATCGGCTCGGCGTGCCGGTGGTGTTGGCGATTCCCGGCAACCACGACATTCCGCTGTTCAACCTGGCGGCTCGGCTGTTCTCGCCGTATGGACACTTCTCGCAGGCTTTTGGCCAGGCGCTGGAGCCGCAGTTCGAGAACGACGAGGTGATGGTGCTCGCGCTCAACACGACCCGCTGGTACCGCCACGCCGACGGCGAGGTGTCTGCAGCGCAGATCGAGCGTGTGGCCCGCCGGCTGGAAGCGGCGCGGCCGGCGCAGTCGCGCATCGTCGTCGTGCACCAGCCGGTCGCGGTAACGCGCGAACAGGACCGCCACAACTTGCTGCACGGCCACGAGGCCGCGGTGCGGCGCTGGGCCGCGGCCGGCGCCGACATCGTCGTCGGCGGCCACATCCACCTTCCCTTCGTGCTGCCGCTGCGCGAACGCTGGCCCGACTTGCCGCGGCCCGTGTGGGCGGTGCAGGCCGGCACATCGGTCAGCCGCCGCGTGCGCGCCGACGCGGGCAACTCGGTCAACGTGTTCCGGGTCGCCGCGTCGCTGGCGGCAGTGCCATCAGCCGACGCCGCGGTACGGCGTTGTGTGGTCGAGCGCTGGGACCACAACGACGCGGCGCAGCGTTTCGAGCGCGTCTCGGTGCATGACCTGTGGAGCTCACATGCCGGCTGAAACACTGGCGGGCTTTGCCACGTTCGTCGGCACCCACGCGCTGGCGGTGTTCCTTGCGCTGCTCGTCGTGTTGCTGCTGCTCGTGGCCGGCGCTGGCTGGCTCCTGCGCTCACACGTGCTGCCGCAAGCGCAGAGCCGGCTCGGGCCGCTGGCGCTGGTGGTGCTGAGCGCGGCGATCGGTTTTGCGCTGGTGCTCGGCGCCGCAGCGCTGTTCGCCGAGATCGCAGAGCACCTCGGGCCGGGCGCCGCGATGTCGCTGGCCGACGAAGCGCTCACCGCCGCGATTCGAAGTCACGTCAGCGCTGCCACGCTGGGCGTGTTTGCCGCGCTCACGCACTTTGGAGATGTGCGCGTGCTGACACTGCTCGGCACGGGCGTGGTGCTGCTCCTGTGGTGGCAGCGCCGGCGTGCGCTGGCCCTGGGCTGGGTGATCGCGCTCGGTGGCAACGCGCTGTTGAACCCCTTGCTCAAGCGCGTGTTCGAGCGGGTGCGGCCGGTGCACGAGCAAGGCCTGATCAACGAACTCGGCTGGAGCTTCCCGAGCGGCCACACCTCGGGCGCGACCGTTGCCTACGGCATGCTCATCTACGTCGCGATTCGCACGCTGCCAGCGGCGTGGCATATGCCTGCAGCGCTGGCGGCGACCGCGCTCGCTTTCACGGTCGGCTGCAGCCGCGTGTTCCTGCAGGTGCACTTCGCCAGCGACGTGCTGGCCGGCTTCGCTTCGGGCGCCGCCTGGCTCACGGTCTGCATCGTCAGCGTGGAACTGGCGCGCGTCTACCGCCGGCGGGCCTGATCGTTCGTCTGGGCACTCACTTCGCGGCCTTGAACGCGGTGAACACGCGGGTCTGCACGCGCCGGATGTCCTGCGGCAGCGAGTCGGGCGGCGTCATATGTTTCTTGTCGGCGTCCGACAGGAAGATGGTCTTGTTGTCGGCCACGTCCTTCTTCACGAACTTCAGAGAGGCCGCGTTCGGGTTGGCGTAGAACACCTTGTTGGTGAGCGCCGCGTGCACCTCGGGGCGCAGGATGTAGTTGATGAACAGGTGCGCATTGTTCGGGTGCTTGGCGTCTTTCGGAATCGCCATCGAATCGAAGAACAGCGTGGCGCCGCCCTTGGGCACGAGCGCTTCGATCGCCGCCGGGGCCTTCGGGTTGGCTTCGAGCGCGCGGGCGCGGGCGATGTTGATGTCGCCCGAATAACCCATCACCACGCACAGCGCGCCGCTGGCCAGGTCGTTGATGTAACCCGACGACGAAAAGCGGCCCACGTACGGGCGCACGCTCTTGAGCATCTGGGTGGCCGCGTCGTAGTCGGCTGCGCTCTTGCTGTAGGCCGGCTTGCCGACATAGAGCATCGCGACCGGCAGCACCTCGGAAGCCGAGTCGAGGACGTTGATGCCGCAGCTCTTCAGCTTGGCCGCGTACTTCGGGTCGAAGATCAGGCTCCAGGCGTTGTCGGGCATCGGCAGCGCGTTTGGCAATGCGGCGAGTGCCGCCTTGACCTTGGCGGCGTGGATGCCGACCGTGACGTAGCCCCACAGCCAGTTGACCAGGTACTGGTTACCCGGATCGACCGCCGCGAGCTGTTCGAGCAGGCCCTTGTCGAGGTTGCCCCAATTGGTGAGCTTGGCGCGGTCGAGCTTTTGCAGCAGGCCACCTTCGATCTGCGCCTTGGCGAAGTGCGCGCCCGGCACCACGATGTCGTAACCGGTCTTGCCGGCCACGAGCTTGGCGTGCAGGATTTCGTTGGCGTCGTAATTGTCGTAGTTGACCTTGATGCCGGTCTCTTTCTCGAAGTTTCGAACCGTGTCTTCGGCGATGTAGTCGGACCAGTTGTAGATGTTGAGCAGCTTGGGTTCGTCGGCGGCCAGGCTGGCCGCGGCGGCGAGCGACAGCACCGCGAACGCGGCGATCTTCTTGAGGTTCGACGTCATCGCGTCAGGCTCCTTGGGTGCTTGGATTGCGGGGCTTCGTGGCACAGCTCCTGCGAGTGCCGGATGCGCGCCGAGTTCCCGAGCGCAAATCCTAGCGGCATTTGCGGGCGCGAGCCCGTACCATGCGGCCACTTTCAACCCGCTTTCAAAGGACTGCCTCCATGCGACCAAACTTCCTGAAGCTGCTCCCCGTCCTGGCCCTGGCCGCGCCGGCGCTCGCACCGGCCCAGACCACCTCCACGCTCGACAAGGTCAAGGCCTCGGGCCAGATCACGCTCGCCTACCGCGAGTCGTCGATTCCGTTTTCCTACCTCGACGACAAGGCCCAGCCGGTCGGCTTCGGCTTCGAGATCTGCCAGAAGATCGTCGACGAAGTGAAGAAGGCCACCGGCCGCAACGACCTGAAGGTCAACTTGCAGTCCGTGACCTCGGCCAACCGCATTCCGCTGCTGCAGAACGGCACCATCGACATCGAGTGCGGCTCCACCACCAACAACAGCGCGCGTGGCAAGCAGGTGCAGTTCGCCACCAACTACTTCTACACCGGCACCAAGTTCCTGGTGAAGACCGGCACGCAGGTCAAGTCGATCGACGACCTGAAGGGCAAGACGATCGTCTCGACCACGGGCACGACCAACTACCAGATCCTGCGCAACCTGAACGAAGAGAAGAAGCTCGGCATGGAGCTGCTCGGCGCGAAAGACCACTCGGAATCGGCACTGATGGTCGAGATGGGCCGCGCGGTCGCGTTCGGCATGGACGACATCCTGCTCTATGGCCTGCGCGCAAGCAGCCAGAACCCGGCCACGCTCGCGGTGGTCGGCGAGCCGATCCAGGTCGAGCCCTACGCGATCATGCTGCGGCTGAACGACCCGACCTTCAAGAAGCTGGTCGACGACACGCTCGCCGGGCTGGTGAAGAGCGGCGAGTTCACGAAGCTCTACAGCAAGTGGTTTCTGTCGCCGATCCCACCGAAGGGCATCAACCTGAATGCGCCGATGAGCCAGGAGCTGATCGAGAACATGAAGGCGCTGAGCGACAAGCCGGCAACCTGAGGCGAGCGGGAGCGCGCGCCCCGGATCAGCCCGAGACCCGCGTGCTCAGCACGCGCCCGTCTCGGGGATCGATCTCGCAATCGAAACCGAAGTAGCTGTAGGGCGAACCTTGCAGCGGCAGGGCACGGCCCTGGCCGTGCAGTTCGGCCTTGCTCGGGCTGGTTTGCACGAGGCTGCGTGCGCCGCTGTCGAGCCGAATCTCGGAGACACGCGGCCAGCGCTTCTGCAGCGCGGCCGCCACGCTTGCCTCGCACGCTCCCGGCGACAGGTGGCGCAGGTCGGGCTCCAGCAGGCTCTGAGCCGGCCGGGCCTGCGCGCCCGCCGGGGTCGTGTCGCGCAGCACCAGGCCCACGGCTTCGGGCGTGCGCGGGTCCACGCTGCAGCTGTACTCAAAGCGCCGAATTCCCCCGGCGGCGCGCCAGCTGCCGGCGCCGCGCAGCACGAGCTGGCCGTCGTTCGACCGGTCGGGCTGCGAGCTCGGCGGGCCGTTGAACCTGAGTTCAGCCGGGAGCGAGCCCTTGCTCGCCAGCGACTGTTGAACCGACTGCTCGCAGGCCGCCACCGCCTCGCTGCTGGTGGCAGGCCTGGCGCCAGGCGCTTGCGCATGCGCCCACGGGAGCAACAGGAAAACGCCGCTGAGGGCGAACGCGAGGCGGGGCGATGTCGTGCACATGCCGTCAGTGTGACGCCAACGGCAGCACTTGTGTGTCACCGGTTGCCACGCGCGCCGGGGCACGGCCCGCCGCGTCGGCGATCTCGAGCAGCCGGTCAACGCACGAGACCAGCGCAGCGCGGTCGGTGGCTTCGATTTTCAGCGCCAGGCCCGGCCCCGGCCCATGCTCGGCCACGCAGTGTTCGAAGTACGACCAGTCGGTGGCGCTGTCACCCAGCGCCACCACCCGCGGCAGCAGGCCGAGGGCGGCGAGCCGGTGCACCTCGTGCGCGGTGCCGCGGCGCTGCTCGGTGAAGCCGCGCAGGTCGAGCAGCACCACGTCGGCCAGACCCATCATCTGCTCGACCACGCCACGCCACGAGGTGTCGAAGCAGAACACCTCATTGACGCGAAAGCGGCCTTCGTGGTCGAGCGCCAGGTCGAGGCTGGCTTCCAGCACCTCGGGCGCGGTCTCGCCAGGCTGGAACAGGTCGTGCAGCTTGAAGTTGACGAGGTGAATGAACTCGGTCAGGTCGAGGTTCAGCTTGGCCAGGTCGGGGCCGGCGATCTCGAGCACCGGCCCGGCCAGTTGCCAGCGCGACTGGATCGCGTCGAGCAGGCGCTCGGCTTTTCGGTCCTTCGAGAACACCCGCAGCATCAGCAGCCGCCGCCCGACCGACGGGCAGGGCTGGCGCTGCAGCATCCAGGCGTAGGCACCGGCGGTCACGCCCATCCAGCCGGCGTACAGCGCGAGCTGGATGCCGGGCGTGGCTTTCGGGTCGTCGACGGCCAGCATCAGCACGCCGGCGAGCATCGCCAGGCCGACGAAAGCGACCAGCGAACGGTCGGACAACCAGCCGCGCCGCACGACGGCGGCCAAAGCGTCGAGCGCACGCGTGCCGAGCCCTACGCAGAGCGTGAACAACAGCGCCGCGGTGGCCAGAACGGTGCCGGTCAGCAGCCAGCCTTTGATGCCGAACTCCCCGTTGTCGGGGAGACAGTTCAAGGGCAGAAGCACCCAGATCGCCAAGACCGCCCCGAACAGTGCTGCCGCGCTGAGCACCAGCAGCGGCACGACCAGCGCGCGCATCGTGCGGTGCACGCTCGTGATGTACAGCAGCACGACGATCGAGAAACCGATCAGGGCGGCTTCCATTCCAACGTCGGCCTCGGCACGCAGAACCAAGGCCAAGGCGACGACGGCACCCGCCAGCAACACCGGCTTGGAACCTTGCGGCACGACGTTCACGATGGCCGGGCCGGCGGCCAACACCGCGACGAACACGACCATCGCCACGTGATCGCCGAGTTCCATGTCGAGCATCCAGGGCGCCAACAGCGGGCTCCAGGCCACGCAGGCGAGGTAAGCGGCCCAGGTGGCGCGCCGAATGCGGGTCTCGCGCCGTTGCACGGCTTGCGCCAAGGGCATCGAAGTGTC